>NZ_JAQFIQ010000026.1 GCF_029504745.1 Breznakia sp. PF5-3
TGAGATCAATCATTTTATTTAAGTTCATCCTCCTGATGATTTCAAGAACTGTGATACTAATATCCGTTAATTCAACACTGTCGCTAAAAGAAAAGTTATATTCTAGTAGCATATATGGTTGATATGTTGTATAATTTTCTCGGTTAGTTAGCACAAATATACTATACCAAAAAGAACGTCTTTTCTCATCTCGAGATTAGGCGTTCTTTTTATTTTAGGTCTGTTTATTTGTCACAGCCCCTTCTTATTTTTCTAAAGATAATTGATATGCAACATCAATTATCATATCTTCTTGTCCACCCACCATCTTACGTTTTCCTAACTCAACTAAAATATCTCTTGGTTCTAATTGAAATTTTTCAGCTGCTCTTTTCACATGTAAGAAGAAACTTGAATATACACCTGCATATCCTACCATCAAGGAAGTTTCATCAATTATTTGTGGACGCTTCATCAACGGTGTTACAACATCTTTCGCAATGTCCATAAGACCATAAAAGTTTAATTTTGTATCATAACCTTTCAGATCCAATACACCAGCTAATACTTCAAGTTGTGTATTTCCAGCTCCTGCTCCCAATCCACAAAGGGTTCCATCTACATAGGTTGCCCCTGCTTCAATGGCTGCTAGTGTATTTCCCATGGCTAATGCTAAATTGTTATGTGCATGAAAGCCTACTGGAATAGACACTTCTTCACAAACTTTAGAAATAATTGCTTTCACATTTTCTGGCAGTAAATGTCCTGCTGAATCAGCAATATTAATATAATCAGCTCCATAACTTTCCATAAGTTTTGCTTGTTCTGCAACTTTTTCAGGTGTAGCCATGTGTGCTAACATCAAAAAGCCTACCGCAGTCATTCCTAAAGCTTTCGCTGCTTCAATGTGTTGTTTACTAATATCAGCTTCTGTTACGTGCGTTGCTACACGTACCGCCTTTACACCACAGTGTTCATGTACATACTTTAAATCTTCTACCGTTCCAATACCTGGCAGTAATAATACGGTTAATTTTCCATTCTTGATAACTTCATTTGCTGACTTTAATAATTCAATTTCTGAAGTTTCAATAAATCCATAATTATATGAGGATCCTTGGATTCCATCTCCATGTGATAACTCAATGAACTCGACTCCACATGCATCTAATCCACCTGCAATTTTTCGTACTTCTTCACATGAAAAGGAATGCCCTATCGCATGACTTCCATCACGTAATGTTGTATCAACAACATGTATCCGCTTTGTCATTATGATTCCTCCTTTTCTAATTTCTGTGCAATTTGTTCAGCTGCACGAATAGCAGCTGCATTAATAATATCTAAATTTCCTGAATATGTTGGTAGGAAATCCCCTTGTCCTTCTACCTCAACTCCCACAGTTACTTTATCTCCATCTAAGATTGGTGGAACACGCAATTTATAACCTGGGACATATTGTTGAATCTCTTCTACTATTTCATTTATAGATGCACTTATTTCTTCAAGTGACACACTTGTGTCTTTGATTTTCACATAGATTGTATTCGTCATCATAATTGGTGGTTCTGCAGGATTTAAGATGATAATTGCTTTCCCTTTATCTGCTCCACCAACTTTCTCAATAGCTTTGGCTGTCGTTTCTGTAAACTCATCAATATTTGCACGCGTTCCAGGACCAGCACTCATTGAAGAAATACATGCAACGATTTCTGCATATTTTGCTCCAGCTACTCTAGAAACAGCATAAACGATTGGAATTGTTGCTTGCCCTCCACAAGTAACCAAATTTATATTCTGAGAATCTTTCTCCATCAACTTTTCTAAATTCACTGATGGAACCATATATGGTCCAACTGCTGCTGGAGTTAAATCAACAGCTATTTTACCAGCTTCCTTCAACAAAGGTGCATGTTTCAAATGTGCTGCTGCACTTGTTGCATCAAATACGATTTGAATATCTTTTTCTTTCAAAACACCATTTACACCATCTGTTGTCGTTTGAATGCCCAATGATTTCGCCCTTTTGATCCCTTCGGATTCAACAATTCCTGCCATCATTGCCATTTCTAAATGTTCGCTACGCAAGATCTTGTACATTAAATCGCTACCAATATTTCCTGGTCCGATTACTGCTACTTTAATTTTTTTCATAATCTGCTGTTATTCAAAGCGACAAACAACACTACCTAAGGTTGTAAATTTAGCTTCAAATACGTCTCCTTTCACTGCTGGCAAAGCCGCAGAAAAGGCACCAGATAAAACAACTTCACCTTTCTTCAACGGAATATTAAACTCTCCCATTTTATTCGCCAACCAAGCTACACAAAATGCAGGATCCCCTAAAACATCAACCCCACTGCCCTTGTTGACCAATTCATTATTTTTATAAAACTCCATTTGTAGTTCCTTTAAATTACAAGCACTTGGTTCTAATCGAATCTTACCTAAGCAATATCCACCAAATGATGCATTATCAGCAACAGTATCTACCAGTTTTATGTTCCAATCTGCAATACGGCTATCAACAATTTCAAGTGCAGCTTGTACATAATCTGTTTTTTCTAAGACTTCTTCTACTGTTACATTAGGACCAATTAAATCTTCTTTCAATACAAATGCAACTTCACCTTCCACTTTTGGTTGAATAAATAAACTACTATCCACGTTTTCTTCAAAATATACATCTGAAAAAAGATGACCATAATCTGGTTCATTCACTTGGAACATGTTTTGCATCGCTAAAGAGGTTAAGCCAATTTTTTTACCTGAAATCACTCTACCTTCATCTACAAAATGATCAATATTTGTTAACTGTATACGATACGCATCAACAACATCGATGTCATAATTATCTGATAAAGGAGCAATCGCTTGTCTTTCTTTTTGTGCCTTATATAATTGCTCTGCCAAATTTTTATATAATTCCTTATTCATAAGGATTACTCCGCTAAGAAGTTTGCTACTAAAGTATTAAACTTACCTGCTTGTTCAATTTGTGTCCAATGTCCACAATGACCAAATACATGTAATTGAGCATCATCAATCAAATTGATTAACTTATAAGAATTCGAAATTGGAATAACCATATCTTCACGTCCGTGAACGATCAATGTATGATGTTTAATTTTAGCAATTTCTTCATCTGGATAAGCCATAAAGTCTACCCATTCTTGTCTTGGTTCTGGGAACATTGCTGCAAACGATTCTTGAAATCCTGGTTCAATACTTGCTTCATAACGCATTTTTGCCAAATCATCTGTTGCAATCGATTTATCATATACGAATAAATTCAACATTTCTTTCATGTTTTCCACTGATGGTGTGTATCCCCAAACAGAATCTAGGCCTGGTGATATCTCAAAATTAACTCCCATTGCACCCATTAGTACCATTCTACGAATACGGTGTGGATGTTCAATTGCCAACGCAATTGCTAATGCACCTCCAAAAGAATTTCCAACGATATCAGTTTGTTCAATTCCTAGTGCATCTAAAAAGTCAATCGCTTGTTGTACCCAAGTTTTCATATTTAACTCAATACCTTCAGGACGATCTGTATATCCAAAACCTACCATATCTGGTGCTAATACACGTGAATTTTTTGATAATTCTGGGATAACTAATCGCCAGTTTGCCCAGGCAGAAACACCTGGTCCTGAACCATGTGCCAATAGTAATGGGAAACCTTCCCCTTGGTCATGATAATTTGTGTTAAACGTTCCTGTTTTAATTGTTTTTGCTATTTCTGGTCTTGTCATAATTTCCTCCTATATATCCAAATAAGCAGAAGACAACAGTCTTCACTGTTGTCCGATCTGGCTTATTTTAAGTAATTACCTCTAAGTAATTTTCTTTCAGCTTACGATCATAATAGAAGATTCCTTTTCCTAATTGATCGAAATCCCATACACGGACCGGCATATCTGGATAGTATGCATATCCACCTGCAAATAATTCACAGCGGTTTCCTGATGGATCAAAGAAGTATAATGTATATCCTCTTGTAATCCCATGACGCATAGGTCCAGCATCAATCATAACATTATTAATTGTTAAGATATCAGCAGCACGTCCTACTTCTGTCCATGAATTCAACTTAAATGCTAAGTGGTGAATCTTCCCTGGTTGGTCAAATTCCAACACTGCCACATCATGTGGACGATTAGAACCTGTTAACCAAGTACAAGCATCACCTTCACCATCTGGTGTTTTAGCAACCTCTGCTACACCTAATCCTAGGACTTCTTTCATATAACGAACTGCTTCTGCTGAATTTGGTCCAAACAACAATGCGTGGTCTACCATCGTAGCTCCACAACCTTTTGGTTGTTTTCCTCCTGGCCAAATATCTGGATTATGTAAATCTGGATGATTTTCTGCCATTTCTACTTCAGCAAACAAGTCGATCCTATGTCCTGTTGGTAGTTGAACAGCAAGACGTTTTCCATAACCTGGTTGATCAGTATTTGCTGCGATTACCTCATAAGGTAATCCAAATTCTTTTGTTTTCTCTTCAATTTCATTTAAAGCATCTGGACAAGATACTTTAAAAGCTAAAAAGTCTAAGCCTGGCTTATCAGCCAATCGCAAAGTGAATGTATGATGATCGAATTCATCATATCCTTTCATACACACTTTTCCATCTGTTGTTCTACACACTTCTTCTAAACCTAAGATATCGCGATAGAACTTCACTGAGTCTTCCATATTTAAAACTCTGATTTGCATCATCGATGCACGTAATACACCTTTAATTGCCATTTTTCGTTCTCCTATTAATTTTCTATAGAATCGATATTTCCATATTGCTTCGTGGTTGTACACAACAAGCTAATAATTTATCATCCGACTCCTTATTAATATGCTCCTTACTCATTCTACGTATGATTTCATACACTCCTTTTTCCACTCGAATTAAACAACGTCCACATCCTCCACCAAAACAACCGAAGACAATGTCTTGCATATTATTTCGATATAAAGCATTTAATAACGTTTCATCTTCATAACATGAGATATTCGTTTTTTCTTTTATCGAAATAACATATTGCTTTCTCATTTTCGATATCCTAATTTCCTTGAAATTTCTTGGCTTGCAGTTAATAGTAAATCCCGATAATGGTCAATTACTTCATCTTTCATTCGTGAAAGGGGACCAGAAATACTCAAAGAAAAGATAACGCGATGATTGTGATCAAAAATTGGTGCAGCCACACAACGTAATCCATCTAAGAATTCTTGATTGTCGTATGCATAACCTAATGTTTTGATTTTATTCAATTCTCTTTTTATGCCTTCTTCGTCTATAATCGTGTGTTCTGTGTATTTTGTTAATTCATAGGAATTCAAAATGTTATGGATTTCTTTCTCATTACTGAATGCCAATAACACTTTCCCAACACCTGTACAGTGCAAAGGTAGTTTTGCCCCTGGAGCGGTTGCAATGCGTATGGAACTATTTGCTTCTTGCTTATCCACATACAGCACTTCACCATTACTTAACATTGCTAAATGTATTGTTTCTCCAGTTTCTTCAACTAACTTCTCCATATAAGGTTTTGCTATTGCTTTTTCATTCCATGTATTTGCTATCTGACTTCCAAGTTCAAACAATTGAACACCAAGTTTATATTTCCCAGTGTTTTGATCCTGCTCTAAATAGCGAATATTCACTAAGGTTGACAACAAACCATGTAACGTACTTTTTGCAATACCCAAACGCTCCGATAGTTCACTCAAAGACAACGAGGAACGTTCAAATGCAATAACATCAATAATCTTGCTTGCTTTCACAATAGATTTGATATTATTTTTACCTTCAATAGTTTCCTTCATCATCAACCTCCTCTCAAAACCTAATTTCAGAATTGCAATTCTTACAATTACATTATATTGAAAGCGTTTCCAAATGTATATGCTTTTTTCATATTTTCGAATACTATTCGTCATTGCCGAATAAGGTGATGCATTCATATAAAAAAAGCAGTAAATTACTGCTTTCATTTTTTACTATATTTACCCTTATCTATTTTTGATTAAGTGCATCATTTATCATGGTAAGTGATGTTTTAAGAACTTCAGAAATATCTTCTGCCACAAAACAAACTTCTTTACTAGCAAAGCGATATTCTAAAATTTGGCCAACATTACCATTTTTAGATGGTATAAAATCAAGCATTAAAAAGGATGCATTATCATATGTTGCAAAAGGAAACCACTTCTTATTTGCACTATATGCTTGAATTTCTTTATCTTTCGGTTTTGAATTTGATGGGATATCTTCATTTTGAATATGCATCTTCAATTCTACAATTCCCGCCAACGGTAACAAACGATATCCTTGCTTTTCTTGAATACTGAAAATTTCTAATACCCCACTACCATTCTTATATTTATATATTTCTTCCATTGCCTTTGGTAGTTTAATATCAAAAAGTTCTTCAAAATCATGCAATTCAATTTCATCTACACCACCAATCCGCATATAAGCCTGTAAAATTTGAGAATCAAGTTCTTCTCCATTTACAACTTTTCCTTTTACAAAATACAATTGTTCAATATCTCTAATTATCTGTATATTTTCCATTTCATACTCCTATATAGCAATAATTGTTAATACTCCATTCAACCAATGATATTGAATCGAACGATTTATTGAGTTAAAAACCTGATTTGCAATTGCTTCAACCCTTTCAGGTGTAATCGTTTCAGGAAGTTTTAAAGTAGCTGTATTGGATGTTCCTAGCATACTAATAAATCGACTACTTGCCTCATTCTCGTTTACATAGAGTCCATGATAACGATAGTATTCATACTTATCATCATTCGCTTTATAATCATCTAAATTATCATCTAATAAAAAGTATTCATCTTCTGTATAAATTTTTTCTCCAATTGCATCGGATAGTAATAAAACAGAATTGGTAGCAGCATCCCCATCATTGGTTGTAACATCCACAATATACCACTGTCCTCCAATATTTACTCGGTTCCAAGCATGACGAATATCTGGATCAGCATTCATATGCCCACTAATTGAAATACATTCCAACCCAGCTGCTTCACAAAGCAATTGAAATGCTGTAGAATACCCCTCACAAACTGCTATTTTATTAATTAATATCCCATACGCAGTATTAGAATCATAATATGCTTCTCCCAATTTTCCAGTAGTTTTGATAACATCAGCCGCTGCCGTATCATAAACAGCTTGATTACATATGTAATCATTGATTGCATATACTTTCTCTTCATCCTTCATCCCTGGTTTAATAATCTCACTTGACACTTGTTTTACAGCATCACGAATCGCCTGTTGCTTTTGCTTACGTGTTTGCGGATCGTACAAATAATGTACATATATCTCTTTACTACTAAAATAAACATCATATTCTTTCACTTGCATAATCATTGGATTTTGATTAATTATTTGTTGTAATAAATCATGCAAATAAAACATATCTACATCGCTATTATAATATGCTGAAAAATCAATTATATGTGCTCCATCTATCATATTTTTAGCGATATACTCTTCCAACTCTGAAGTTGAAAACACCTTATCCTTAACATCTGGCATAGTACTTGATTTCACTGCATTAGCAGCTACTGTCTTTTTACTCTTATATGTATATTCTTTATTATCTAATGCTTTATAGTCTTTGTTTATTTTCTTTACTTGTTTTTTTAATTGCTCCTCATAAGCTTTCTCATCATATGTACTTACGATGAATTCGTCTTTTAACGCAGAATTATCTATCGTATAAGGAACATGCAATTTAGCACTTTCAACATATACATCTTTTGCATTAATCTTTGGTTTTTGATATACCGTATTCCCATCACAAGCACTTACAATCACTGTACTAGGAATTGATTCAATAGACGCTACCTCTTTTTTATAATTCGTTTCCGTTTGCGCATACGTTGCAAAAGCACATACTTCTTCCTTTGCATCATATTCTTTTGGCCATCCCATAGTAGATATGTTTTTATCGTCCATTGCAACAATTGCATAACGAACACCTGCATATCCAATCACATCATCATTTTCCCACCAATACGAATCTTCAAGACGATATTGTTCATCTTCAGAAACTTTGTAGGAACCTAATACTTCATCTGCTCCTAAGACATACTTTGTTTTCTTAGTAGTAGCTAGTTCTTCTGCTTCACTTTCTCCAGCATCCGTAATACTTAACTTAACAAGCGCATATTTTTTAGCACCACTAACCTCATCCCATGACAACTTTACTTTCCCATCTTTTTGATATGAAAGTTTCACTTCTGGTGTTTCTATATCTCGTTCGATTGTAAAGGAAGTAACTTCTTTTTGCTTCAATGCTTTTCCTGTATCCAAATCCATATTTTGCACTAAAAAGTATTCTGGATAAATCCCCCAGTCTTCTTCATTACTCACATCAAATGTTTTTCCATCACTTTCTATTCGTTGTCTTTCTTCTGGTTCAATCAGTAGCTTTTTTTCTTTCTTATCATAATAGATATCTACTTTAAATCTTTCATCCAATTGTGAATTTACATATACAGTGAATACATCCTTAGCTTTGATATCTTTCTTCTTCAAGGCTTTTGCCATATCTCCGCTAACTTCATATTCAAATACATGATCTTTATCCAAATCCGATAATGTCTCTACATATTTAACATCTTCTCTTTGTTCATAATATTCTTTCAAACTCTCTTCTATATTCGAACCCGAACCACATGCACTTACTATAATTAATAAGCTACATAAGAAGAGTACTCCCAATTGTTTTATTCTTTTATTCATCTTCATGTCCCTCCAATACCATAAGTAATTCTTGATCATTATATTCTGAAAGTATGTATACGCGTTTAAATGCAGAAGCAGTAATTGCTTTTTGTAAGTTATAATCATTACTCAATAATTTAAAGAACCGTACATCTGCATATTTAAAGTATCTTTCACAATCTTCAATCACTAACTCTAGATAAACTAGGTCTTCATAGTAATTTAAGCTTTTTCTTGTTTTATCCTCAATGATTTGAATAATTTTATTTTTATATTCTTCAAACCCTGGAATATCAGAAGATACTTCTTCTACCGAAAACAAAACCCATGATGAAGTATTTGGCAAGCGAGTATATACTTTTAAAAACTCATTTTCAACACTTAGGTTTACTGATTTTTCCAGTTGCATATGTTTATTAAAATGCTTTGCTCGCTCTTGGCTTATATATAATTCTGTAATTTCTACACCAAATTTATCTACCCCATCTTTTTCGCATAATAAAAAATCAGGACGTTCATCTGGGATAATAGAATACTCCTCATCCTGATAAATTTTATTCAATATTTCTTTCTCTCGATGCTTCTTCTTATCCATACGTTACTTTCCTGTTCTATTATAGCATAAATGATTTTTCTTTTTAGAAAATATATTTGTATTCTTAAAATATCTATACTATTATGAAAGTATATTGTGTCTAAAGGGGAACCATCTTTATGAAAAAAAGCAAATTTACCAAATTAGAAAAATATTGGATTTTATACGATGTAGGAAACTCAGCTTTTATTATGCTCGTATCTACAATTATTCCTATATATTTCAACAGTTTAGCAGAAAGTGCAAATATCTCTGAAGTAGATTATTTAGCATATTGGGGATATGCAGTATCCTTATCCACTTTAATCATTGCATTCATTGGTCCAATCTTAGGAACTATTTCGGACACCAAAGGATATCGTAAACCAATCTTCACCTTAAGTATGATGATTGGTGTCATCTGTTGTGCAGCTCTTTCTTTAGCGACTTCATGGATTATATTCCTTGCTATCTTTGTAATCGCAAAAGTTGGATATTCTGCAAGTCTTATTTTCTACGATTCCATGCTTTGCGATATTACAACCCCAGAGCGAATGGATGAGGTTTCCTCACAAGGTTATGCTTGGGGATACATTGGAAGTTGTATACCATTTATCATCAGTTTGATGTTCGTCTTATTCTATGAAGATATCGGCATCTCACTTGCTATAGCAATGATGATTGCTTTCTTTCTAAATGCAGGATGGTGGTTACTTGTAACCATTCCACTGCTTAAAAACTACGAACAAAAACATTATATTGAACCAAAGAAATATCCTATCAAGGAAAGCTTTCAACGGTTTCGAAATGCAATCAAAGAAATTAAAGAACACAAAAAGATATTCTTATTCCTGCTCGCTTTCTTTTTCTACATCGATGGTGTTTACACAATCATTGAAATGGCTACTGCCTATGGAAGTGCTTTGGGATTAGATACACAAGGATTACTATTAGCATTGTTAGTAACACAACTGGTAGCTTTCCCCTTTGCAATTCTATTTGGAAGACTATCAAGAAAATATAAAACTGCATCCTTAATTAAATTCTGTATTATTGCATATGCTGGGATTGCTTTATTTGCAATTCAATTAGATCAACAATGGGAATTCTGGTTTCTTGCAATTTGTGTAGGTATGTTTCAAGGAGCTGTACAAGCATTATCGAGATCATATTTCGCAAAGATTATCCCTCCTGAAAAAACAGGCGAATTCTTTGGTATTTTTGATATCTGTGGAAAAGGTGCATCCTTTATAGGAACAGCTTTAATGGGACTATTTGCTCAACTTACTAAGAATGTAAACAGTGGAGTCATCATCTTAGTCATCATGTTTATTATCGGCTTCTTCATCTTTTCAAAAGCAGAACGAACTAGTGATGAAACAAAGTAAAAAAATATATAAAAAAAGAAGCAACTATATTTGCTTCTTTTCTTATCCTTGATCAATAAAACGATCTTTAATTTTTTGTAAAACTTGCTGTTCAATATTACAAGATAATAAGTATTGTTCAACATTCCCATAAGTCTTTTCAATATAATCCAAACTTGGTTCCATATATTCTGGCAATGAATACATAAAGTGCATTTGATCTTTTTCAATCTCATCAAAAAGGTGACTTCCTTTTTTATATCGTAAATTGGTAAAGGTTTGTTCATAGTTAGTAATAATATCTTGACGATCGACACCAACTAATCCAAGCAATAACATAGCTACAACACCTGTGCGATCTTTCCCAGCAGCACAGTGAAACAACATCACCCCATCTGGCATATCAGCAATTGTCTTCATGATAGTTTTTACTTGCTCTTTATGTTTCAACAAGCCAAGATAAAAACTTCCCATTGTAAAATCAACTTCTACACTATCCACTTCACTTACATCACCAATTCCTTGAATCATAAAAGGAACATGTTTATGAACAATGTCCTTATCCCCCATAAGTGTATCTGGACGTTCCTTAATTTCTTTGTCACTTCTTAAATCAAGAATAGATGTAAGTCCATAAGCCTTTAAATACTTAACATCATAATCACTTAGTGCTGAGATATCATCGCTACGCAAAAAGCAATGCCATTTTGTTGATTGATTATCACGAATTGGATATCCCCCTAATTCACGAACATTTTTCGCATTCTCAAGTGGTAAACGTACTAAATTTTTCATCTTTTTCCCTCCAAAATCATTAGCTATATTCTATCATTGATATTCCTAAATATCTAATAATAAAGAAAAATAATTCCTCTATAATATCATAAGTATGCTAATATTTTATATGAAAAAAATACATTTTTATCTTAAATCCAGTAAAATGTAGTGTTTATCTATGTTTTAGGCTCATAATACATGCCATTTACTACTTTCTAGTAACAGACTTTATAAATAGCCCCCATACAGTGCTTCATATCTATTCTTTTTACTGATATAATTGAATAAATATAAATTTGTAAATCAGTTTAAGAGAGAAACCGTAAAAATGATAAGGGGGAATAACCTTGAAAATGCCAGATAGAATTGAAGATATTATGCTCGCCCCCTGTGGCATGGATTGTGCCGTCTGCTATAAACATGTAGGCGTACGAAAATATGGGAAACCTTGCGAGGGATGTTTGAAAGGTGCTTTAGGAAAACCTGAACATTGTCGCAAGTGCAATATCAAAAGTTGTGCACAGGAGAAGGGATATGTACATTGTTTTGAGTGTGCTGACTTCCCCTGTAAACTGATTAAAAATCTTGATAAGAGCTACCAAAAAAGATATAAAACAAGCCTTATTGAAAACAGTATCGTAGCTCATGAAAAGGGAATTGTCGGCTTTTTAGAACAAGACCGTCGAAAATGGACTTGTTTAAAATGTGGCGGAGCTTTCTCCCTCCACGATGGGGCTTGTAGTGAGTGTGGAAATACAGAACGCTAATCAACATTAAAAACAAATGACTGACAACTTCCAGTTTGTCAGTCAGTAAATATCAATTTAGTAATCAATAGAACCCGACAATTAAACTGTCAGGTTCTGTTTTTTTGATAGCAATCTTTCAGATTGCCGAGAGGAATATTGGGCAGAGTTTGAATAATGTCCCTAATCATTATTTTTATCTAATGAAATTTAAAGTGATTTTATTACATCTGTTATAATTTTCAATACATGTGGTTCGCCTGAACTGAGAATGTCACTGACTTCACTTATTGAACAGAAATATGAATCGTAATCGAACCATCTTCACTATACTTTTCATAATCTGTTTGATAGGTACGTTTAGCTTCTAATTGGGAATCGTTCCAAATGGCTTGCCAGGCCTTATTGATATTTTGTATATCATTATTTTCTACTGGGACAACGATGTATTTGGTTTCCTTTAACTGGATACTCTCTTTTAAATTAGCAGTCGTTGTACCGATTAATAAATCGTAATCCCCTAAATGATTGGATGCATAATTATAATATACAGCGTACATATCTCCCTTTAATTGTAAGGGGAATATCGTTTTCCATAATTCCATAATCGCATCAATATCGTTGTTATTTGTTCTGATTTTCTTTCCTTTAATGATTGTTTCTTGCATTTGTCTTCTCCTTCTTAATTAGATATTTGGTATCTAAAATAAGAATAACAGGATAATGTTGACAACAGTATGTCATCATTGATAAAGAAGTTGCATATTTTCAATCATTTCTTTATGTTTTTCTTTTAACCAACTAGGCTGTATGACTGTTACATCCTTACTAAACATCAGTAAAAAGGGAATTACATTACCAGTTGATTGGTAGGGGAATGTAACAAGAACCTCCTTTTCTTGAATGGTCATTTGTTCGTCTAAAAAGAAGTCATATAGTTTTCCTAGAGCCTTTTTTTGAAAGGACAGTGTAATTTCTATTTGTTGGGAAGAAAAATTTGTACTTGTAGGAATGTTCCTTTTATCATAAGTTACTTTTATTATGTCAATTTCTCGTATTCTTGTTAGTTTAAAAAAGCGAATATCTTTACGTAATTCGCAAAAGGCTTCTACATACCAACTTCCATTTTCTAATTTTAATGCTAGTGGGCAGATAATCCTACTAGAGAATTCACCCTGTCCAGTAATATAGGTGATTTTCATTTTATACTGATTTTTGATAATTGTATGTATGTCTTCAAGCTTTTGATTTGTTTGTTCTTCAATTCGTGGATGATGCAATGTAACAGATGAAAAATTCATGGGTACTATCACTTCTTCCTTAGTACGAATCGATTGTAATTTTGTTTTTACAATCGTATCATTCTTTTGAAAGGACAACACTTGTTCTTGGAGGTTTAATGCTTCTATTATTTTTTGTTTTTCTTGTGTATTAAAAGTAAAACGATGCATTTTAAAAGTGTCTATAAAGCCAAATCCACCATATTTACCAGGATACGAAATAATCGGGAAGCCAGCGAATTCTAATGTCTCGATATCTCGATATATCGTTCGTTTTGTCACTTCAAATTGTTTTGCTAAAGTGTTTGCGGAAACAATCTCTTTTTCTAATAATAGGATAATAATAGATAGTAATCTTTCAATTTTCATAGTTTGGCATCCTTTCTATTTGCTATAAGAATAGGATAACAAACAAACGATGTCAAATATATTTTTTTGAAAAAAAAGAAACTATTACTAGTTTCTTTAATCGCTTTGTAACTCACGACCATTCATCATGTTTTTACACAACAATATGATAATGAAAGAAATCACAAAATTTAAAACCAAAGACGAATATGACAAAATTTGTAAGACAAACATATCATAATAGCCAAAATGGAAAATCAACAAGAAAGTTAATCCTATTCCTGGAGCTGCACAAAGCAAGATAATTAACATTCTCATTAGGTTCACAAAGACTGCATTACTACGACTACGTAAAATTTTAATTGATAAAACAGTCGCACTGATAAATACCATAGAATATCCTAGCAGCATCACCAAATATTGGAAAATTTCTGTTATCTCCATTGAAAAGTATAATCCTGATGCAATAATAGCAATACAGATAATAATTGACACTCTTAGTAACATTGGTAAAATCAAGGCAATCAATTTTGCCAATGGATTTGCTGGGATAAGATATACTTGGTAATTTTTCAATTCTTTTGATAAAGATGAATTTTGAAGACTAGTAAATAACCAAATAACCAACATATAGCAAAACATTGGAAATCCCAAGTCTGTAAACAAGGTAATTACAAAGTAAAAGATTAAAATAAAAATATCTTGTTTACTAATAAACGCTCCTGATTTTCGCATCTGTAACATTTCTTTTGAGAATAATGCCCATGCACCTTTACGAAAAGTTCCTCTTACATTTTTCACTTTACGAGTATCCATTGTTTTATCTTGTTTACCTGCACGAACCTCTTTTACATAATCGGTAAGTTCTTGTGCATCCTCTAATGCTTGTTCTTTATAATCACCTTTAAAGCGAGTAAAAATTGCATACAAGATAGCAATTGCTAATAGCAGCAACCCAAATCCTAATCCTACAAATAGGTATTGTTGTTCAATATAAGAAATCAAGATCATTTTTACCCATCCAAAGATTGGTACAAAATAAAATAAGTTTGATTCTGCAAATGACATTAATCCATTTTGAACATCAAATTGATTCTGTGCTAAATTAATGATAAAAACCAACAGGATAATACCAATAAAAACACCTGCAATTATATAAGAACTCTTTTTATATTTTTCATTTGTTATACTCAACAAATACAAGTAATCTGAAAAAACAAAGAAAAAGAAATACATTAAGAAATTTCCAATCCAAGTTAAAAATAAAAACATGATACTATAATCTAAATCTGTAACGAAAAATAACATCATAGCCAATGATAATAATGACATAAGTATTGATTGCATAATGGTTTGTGACATTAGATATCGCATAATCTGTTTATCAGAAAAAGGCCCACTAAACAAATAGAATGCATCATCTGCATAAAACAAAGCTTTTCGCTTTTGAAACAGAGTTGATAAAATGATAATCCCACTAAATCCAATGCTTATCAAAACCGCTGTGTGTAAATCTTTCATCGTCATGGTATTGATTGGTAATTTCGGTCCAATTAGTACCATCAATAATAACCCGCCATAGATTGCTACCATCACAAGAGTAGCAATTGTACTACTTGGTTTACGAAATAAATTACGAATGGTTCCCCATTGTTTATGGAACCATAATTTTTGTAAAGCATTCATGACTTATTCCCCCTCTACATCAGTATAAGCAAAGAATAAATCTTTTAATTTTTCTTCTTTAAGTTCCTCGCGTTTAACATACTTAGCGATTACTCCTTTATTCATAATATACGCTTCATCCCATATCTCATCGATAACATCAATAATGTGCGTACTAATTAAGATTGCACAACCTTCCACTTTTAACTTTAAAAATAATTGTAGTGTTTCTTCAATACTTGCAGGATCCAATCCTACCATCGGTTCATCCACCAACAATGCTTTTGGTTCAATAATAAGAGCTAACATCATACTTAATTTTTGACGCATCCCCTTACTTAATTCTTTCGCCATTTTCTTACGCTTATCTTCCAAATCAAAAAGCGTAATATATTTATCTGCAAGTTCTTTATAATTTTCTACTTGATATGCACTACCAATAAAATCAATATGCTCTTCAACACTTAACAGTTCATAAAGAACTGGTGTATCTGGAATATATCCAAAACATTTTTTTGCGTCTAATGAACTATTTTCATGTCCACAAATATTAATTTCCCCTTCATACTTTAAAAGATTCGCAATACTCTTGATGGTAGTCGATTTTCCAGCACCATTTGGTCCCAAAAGAATCGTAATTTTCCCTGGTTCTGCTTTTAGAGAAATATTGTCTACCGCTGTAAAAGATCCATATGCTTTTGTTAGATTTGCTACTTCAATCATGTATTTTCCCCCTTAATATAGTCCCCATTATACATGATAGAATTTATATATTCTAGAGTATATATATAAATTTATATACAAAAAGAATAGGATTATCTCCTATTCTTTTCAAACGCTTTTAATTCCTCTTCACTAATATACGTACTCATATCATGTTCATAAATAAGAATTTCAATTTGATCAATATCTAACTTTTTCAATTCTTCATATGAAAATCGATTATCTACTTTTAAGATTCTAGAAATCAAAATTTCTTGATATGCGATTATTCGTTCATCTTTTTTCTCACTCATAATTACTCAGCCTTCATATCCAACACTTCTTTGTCTGGATGCTTCATAATATCCATACATACATCTACCGAATCTTGAATTGCTTTATGGATGTCATCCTCTTTTACACCCAATTGATCTTCTATAATCTTCTTATCAATAAATGTATTTGTAGTCATCAATTTCACATATTCAACCATATCTAATCCCAATTCTTTATTTTCCTTATCCATTTGTGCTTTCATTTGCTTCATGTTTTCCAAATAAGGTTCCGTAGGGATTGTTACAACAGTTTTAGGATCATTCATATCCGCAGAGAACTCTTCTAACCATTGTTTCCAAGTCATATTATACCAACCTACTGGATATGCTTTCGCACCTTTATTATTCTCTAAAGCACCTGCAATCGCTTCACCTACTTGACGGATCGTTACCATTGTTGTTCCACCAGTTGGATAATATAGTTCTTTAGTTGGTGTATTCTTAATCATTTCCGCAATAAATAACCAAACTGGTTTTCTACCTTTTTGAGCACCAAATATATATGGTAATTCTAATACAGCAACATCCATCACACCATCATCTGCATAAGCAAATGCAGCATTCTCTTGATCAATTCTAGAACGTATATAAGGATGATGCTTTGTTAGTTCTAAATCTTTCCATTCCTTTGCAAAATAAGAAAAATAAGATCCCAATACAACCGTATGTTTTATACCTACTGCTTTTGCTATATCCAATAATCTTGTCAATGCATCAATATTATATTTTTTAAACAAATCATAAATAGGTGGCTTCGCTTCGACACGTTCATCCACACCTGCCGCAAAAACAAAACCATCACAGTCTTTCATGATATTTTTTAATTCCGCATCTGACATTTGTAAATAATTTCCAAACTTTACTTCCATTCCATCAGGTAAATTCAAATCATCTTGTAGTGGTGGCAAAGCCAAAGATACAACTTTATGTCCTTGTTTTACAAGTTCCTTTGCCCCTTCCAATCCTAATAATCCAGTTCCTCCAATCATAAAAACTTTCATATAAATACCTCCTTTTACTATACGTTAATCATACCCCTTTTAAAATATTTCAACAACTCATTTACCTAATAAGAAAATGGCTTCTTTTAGTAATCTTTCCTAAATGATATAAAAAAAGCTTAAATAATAATCTAAGCTTTATTTGCAAGTATAGCCACTACTTTCAATTGATTCTTTCATCGTTTTGAAACTAATGTATTGCTTTTTGTCATCATCTTTTTTTAGATCATCTTCAGTGAGAAAGTTATTCTTGATAAGTTCATCAAAATCAGCTTTTTCATAATCTAAAGTTGTCGTTTCACTTAACTTTCCATCTTTTACTTTATAAGTATATGTATAACCTTTTATTTCAGCTAATGATTCTGCAAATTCTTTAGCCAATTTTTCTGTTTCTTCATCACTCATTCCATAAGTACTAAGATCTGTTTCCTGTGTTGCGGTAATACTTTTTAGTACATCATCATCATACTTTAATTCGACTTTATTATTACTATCTTTCATTGTACAAGTAAGTGTTTTTCCACTACTCCCGCTACAACCAACTAATGACACAAATAAAATACTTGCCATCAATACTTTTAACTTATTCATAGGAACCTCCTTTTCTAATCTTATCCTTGAAAACACAATTAGTCAACTGAACATTGTGTGAATAAAGCGTTCGTTATACTTTACTTATTATTCAATTTACGGTATTATATTATAAGTTATATAAAGCTAACTTTATGTGCAAGGAGGTATCTATATGAAACTTGTATTAATTCGCCATGGAGAAAGTGTATGGAATAAAGAAAACTTATTTACTGGTTGGACGGATGTTGATTTGTCTGATACTGGAAAAGAAGAAGCGAAAACTGCTGGAAAGCTATTAAAAGAAGATAACTATGATTTTGATGTTTGTTATACTTCTTATTTAAAAAGAGCAATCCACACACAGAATTATGTATTAGAAGCGCTAGATCGTGAATGGCTTCCCGTTTATAAAAGTTGGAAATTAAACGAACGTCACTATGGAGCCTTACAAGGTTTAAATAAGGCTGAAACTGCTGAAAAGTACGGAGATGAGCAAGTCAAAATCTGGCGTCGTTCATTTGATGTACAACCCCCAAGTTTAAGTAAAGATGACAAGCGTAATCCCCAATTATTAGAACAATATCGTTACGAAGATAAAAATCAATTACCTTTAGCTGAAAGTTTAAAAGATACGATAGCTAGAGTTATTCCTTATTATGAGGAAGAAATTGTAGCACAGATGAAAGCAGGTAAGCGAGTATTGATTACTGCTCATGGAAACTCACTACGAGCTTTGGTAAAATATCTAGATAATTTAAGTGACGATGAAATCGTTGGTGTAAACATTCCTACTGGTGTTCCTTTAGTATATGAATTTGATAATAATTTTAATGTTATTAATAAGTACTACCTAGGAAATCAAAGTGAGATTGAAAAGAAAATGCAAAGTGTTGCAAATCAAGGGAAAGCAAAATAAAAACAGGCATTGCCTGTTTTTTTAGTATCCTACTGGAGCTATATTAAATGGATCTCCTAGTGGTGTGATTCCAAACGCTGGAAGAGAAAATATCAAAACTACGATAAGTACACTAAGCAACGCTAACCAAGTTACTGCTCTTGTTACTATGTGCTTCTTTCTTTCACTCTCTGATAAATTACGAGTGATTAATTTTGCAATTGGCTCTCCAACTGTAAAAATGATTCCCGCTGCTAAAAATGGCGCACCTAACACAATAATCCATCCACCAACTTCTGCTGGAACACGTATTCTCGCTAAATAATTCATACTACCTCCTTATTTTGTCTACTATACTAGACGTTTTTTATTCCTAAAAAGTTTCAATTATTTTAAAGGTTTTTTTCGTAAAGCAAGAATTTTTAATACTTCATCTACTTCTCGCTTATCTTTCATCGTATATTGAATCCATCCACCATGTTCTCCACATGGATATTTATCATCCCATAAAACTCTTGTTTTAGGAAGATAACTATCCAAATCCTTTTCAAAGATAACAGCTTCCTTACTTCCAATTTGGAGCATTGCTGTAATATCATTCTCTTCAAAAAATACATATGTTAGATGCTTTGCTTTATGAGCGTACTTGTAGCCCCATCCATAGGCATTACCAAAAGGAAATTTTAAATCTTTAATTAAATCATAACGTTGATTCAAATTATCTTCTAAATATTCAAGCAATGCATATTGCTTTCCAATTGTACTTTTAATTTCATCTAAAGTTGGTTCATGCTTTTTATCTAACATTCTTTTTCCCATAATGTTTCTCCTTTACTATTTTTATTATATCGGATAATTTTTATTTCTCAAAAAATGTGATAACAAAACCAAATTATGTGGAAGTAACAAATTAAGCCATTTTACTTGAATATTCTAATGATTAATTGTATGATATGTTTCAATAAGATATTGTTGGATTGGAGGCAATATAATGGCACAAAAAGATTATTATCAAATATTAGGTGTCTCTAAAACTGCAACTGCGGATGAAATAAAAAAAGCATATCGCAAATTAGCGATGAAGTATCATCCAGATGTTAGTAAAGAAGCTAATGCTGAGGCAAAAATAAAAGAAGTGAATGAGGCCTATGAAATTCTAGGTGATCCTGAAAAACGCAAGAGTTACGACCAATTTGGACAGGCAGGTCCTGAACAAATGCGTTATCGTCAACAATACCAACAAAGTGGACAAGGATCTTACCAACAATTTACAACCATGGAAGATTTATTTGAAGCTTTCTTTAGAGCTAATGCTCAACAACAACAGCAACGTCAACAATATCAAAACCAACAACAATACCAATATAACAATCGCCCACGAAGACGCAGTGGAGGCTTTATAGGATTTATCATTCAATTGCTTATTATGAGTTTTCTCTTCCGTATGTGGTTTTCCTTATTTGGATTATAAAAGAACGCTTACGCGCTCTTTTTTAATGCAATTTGTAAGATACATCTTGTGTGTAATCACTACAAATCTCCATTCTTTCTACTGCATTTTGTGAAAACTTAACAGCTTCCATTAGTTGATTTTCTTGACTATTATTCATCATCAATAAATCATCTCGAAACTCCTCAAGTATTTGCTGACTCGCTTCCTTGTTCAATACAAACGATACCAAAAGGCGATTTTTATTATATTGAACACGTTTTTTAGGAATCGTTTCTTCCCAAGAAATAGCTGATAAATTAACACCCATTGCCAAAGCAAGATTATGTTTCATCATCCGTCACTTCCTTTCAATTTTTACTAATACAAGAATCAAATTGAACTGATACAACTAACTATTCCCTCTATTATTATAGTAACATGAATCATACGATTGTAAATTATATTGATTGACTAATCTTTCAAAATATCCTCAATCAATTTTGATACATCTTCTTCTCTTGTCATCCAGCTTGTAACAAAGCGAACCACAACTTTTTCACTTGATAATTCTTCCCATCTTATAAAAGCATATTCCTTTGAAAGTTCTTCCACTTTCTGTACAGGCAAAATTGGAAATAATTGATTGGTTGGTGAATCATATAAAAAATCATACCCTGCTTCTTGAAATGCTTGCTTTATCCGTTTTGCTTGTTTAATTGCATGTAATGAAATATCAAAGTATAAATTATTCTTAAACAATTGTAAAAACTGTATCCCTAAGATTCTTCCCTTAGCAAGCATCCCACCTCTTTGTTTGATATGATAGCGAAAGTCTTTTTTCAATTTCTCATTACGAATAATAACCGCCTCTCCAAAAAGAGTACCAATCTTAGTTCCTCCAATATAATATACATCACACAACTCTGTAATATCAGCTAAAGTAAGATCATTCTCTTCAGCAACAAGACCATACCCCAAACGAGCTCCATCTAAATATAGTGGTAGCCCATACTCTTTACATACCTCTTTAATTGATATAAGTTCTTGTTTTGAATAAATGGTTCCATGTTCTGTAGGATTTGAAATAAACACCATGCCTGGTTGTACTGTATGTTCTTTATTGACATCCTTATCATGTTGTTCACAAACCTTCTGTATTTGAGCTGCCGAAATCTTTCCATCACTACTATCCAATGTAATAATACGATGCCCACATGCTTCAATTGCCCCTGTTTCATGTGTATAGATATGTCCTGAAACAGCTGCAATTACTCCTTGGTGGGGTTTTAGAATTGATGCAATCACAGTTAGATTTGTTTGCGTTCCTCCAACTAAAAAATGAACATCAATTTCATCATTCTCACATGCTTTTTTAATATATTTCTTTGCTTCTTCACAATAAGGATCTAACCCATACCCTGGTGTTTGTTCAACATTGGTTTTTTCCAACAACGCCAAAATTTCTGGATGAGCGCCTTCTGCATAATCACATTCAAAACGAATCATACTATTACCTCCTAACAATATATAACATTATAGTATCGTCTTTTTTTGAAACTCACAATATTAATTATTGAAAAAAATGATATCTAACTAGAAAGCTTAAACAAAAAAAGAAACATTGCTGTTTCTTTTTCAAATTGCTATTTATCACAAGGGAATACAATCTTCGCTTCTTTACGACATTCGCTCAATACTTCATGAATTTCTTTGGATAATGTATGAGGAACACTTACTGATGATATCTCTCCCTTATTAACCTGTTCTATCATTTCTTTTATCTCATAATAAAAGTTTTCACTTGGTTTTTCACTAATAATCTTACTTTCTTTCTTTATGCGATCATATAAAATAACTTCTTGTGGTTGACTCGGTTGATCAATTGTAATCATACCTTGCTCTCCACATATCTCACAAAGATTTTTTGTATCAGATGCTTTTGAATAAGATAATGTCGCAATAAAATCATCATATACAAAGATACTTGCTCCTGCTACATCAGCACCTGTATCTAATACTTCTGCTCTACTAATAATTTCTTTTGGTTTTCCAAACAAGGCGATACAATCAGCAATTACATATACGCCTAAATCCATAATCGCTCCATTTGCTAAATCACTGCGAAAGGTAGAAGGATTTTCGCCACGCAAATATGCATCATAGCGAGATGAATATTTGGCAAACGTAAATGTAACTTGATGAATTTTTCCTATTTGGGAAATACTTTCTTTCACTTTCTTTAAGTTTGGATTGTATAGTGGTATCAACCCTTCTTGCAAATATGTATTGTTTTTTGTAGCACATGCATACATTTCAGCTACTTCATCTTTATTACTTGCTAATGGTTTCTCACAAAAGGTTGGAATCTTACGATCCAAAAAATACATACTAATTTCCTTGTGCAACCCATTAGGAACTGCAATATAAACGGCATCAATCAAACCTGCTTCTGCCATTTCTTGATAAGAACCATAAGCATTGGGGATATCATATTTATCTGCAAAACGCTTTGCTATTTCTTGAGAAACATCCGCAACTCCGACAACTTCACATGCATCAACAAGCTTCGCTCCATCCATAAAAAAATCTGATACAAAATTCGTTCCTACTATTCCAAATTTCATGTTTTTCTCCTTTGCCTTTCCATATTATCTATATTATATAATAAAAGTTCTAGAAATAACTACTAGAACTTTTTCATTTATTCACTGATCCATTTTTGATGATCAATTTTATATACTTTTGGATGTAATTGATTCAGTAAATAACGATCATGTGTTGTAAGTATTAAACAGCCTTGATATTCTTTTAAAAGCCGTGTAATTACTGGTTTACTAAGTGGTGAAATATTTCTTGTTGGTTCATCCATCAATAACACTTTTGGTTCTGACAAAATTAAATACACCACACATAATTTAGCTTTTTGCCCTTCACTTAAATCCATAATCTTTTTATCCATCTCAAGTGCTGTTAAGTGAATAGCGCCTAAAAATTCTTGAATTTGTGTAAGTGAACTCTCTGTAGCTTGTTGTAGAAACTGAATTGGTGTTTTTTGATAATCTAATATCTCTTCATAGTTCTGTGGCATATATGCATAATCCAAATCATTGTCAGCAATGATTTGACGTACTGTTTTCAACAGAATCGTTTTTCCTGTTCCATTGTCACCAATCAGTGCTATCTTATCTTGTCCAAAAATTTCTATATTACAATCTTTTATTAATAATCGATCATTGATATAAATATCTTCATGTAAATCAAGGACGCGTTTGCTAGCATGATAATGCTCATTTTTTAATTGCAAATTAATCTCTTCTTCATAGGTATCTAAGTCAAAATCATCTTCACCTAATCTTTCTTCAATACCTTTCACAACCTTCATTTTCTTCTTTAATAAACGTCCCATAAATGGCATACTTCTTGGTACATTGTTTTGTGCATGAGTAACCGCATTTTTAATATCATTAATATGATTCATTTGCTTTTTATACTCGCGTTTCTTACTCGCAACAACTTGCTTTTCCTTATCGTAAAGCTGATTGCGTTGTTCCACATATTCATGATAATCATTTCCAACCAGCGTCCATACGGGTTTATTACGTTTATTACGTTGTTCTAAATGTAATATCTGATCTGCACATTCTTCAATTAATTCAATATCATGAGAAATAAATAAAACTCCACAACTACTCATTTTTATATACTCACTCAACCATTCAATCGTTGAAATATCCAAATCATTTGTTGGTTCATCCAACAACAATAAATCAGGGTCATCTTTTAATACTTTTAACAGTCGAAGTTTAACCCTTTCACCTCCACTTAATTCTTTCATTTTCTGATCTCGATACAATAATTCTTTTGGTATATTAATCTTCACACATAATGCTTCATACGTTTGATATAAGTTATAGTCTAATTCTTCGTCTATTTGGTCCTTCAATAAAAATTCATAAATAAAACATGCATTCCAATCCTCTCCTATCTGCTGTGGCAGATAAGCAACAAGATCAAACTGCATGTCTATAGTTCCAATAATCTGTGCATAAGAATGCACACTCCTTTTATCATATATTGCTTTCAAAAGTGTAGATTTACCATTTCCCTCTTCACCAATGATAGCAATTTTATCACCTTTATTTATAATAAGTGACAAATCATTTATTAATACTTTTGAAGTAGTATCAGTTATTGTAAGATGCTGTATTTTTAACATACAAATTCCCCCTCTCAAATAGTTAAGGGACCATAGACAAGACATTATCAAAATATCGTATTCGAGATATTTCAAATTTCATAATGTATTATCTATTTCTTCATCTTCTCACCACCTGCAAACATTATAGCACAACTTTCCCATAAAAAAAGCGTTTTATAACTCTTTTCTAGTATATTTTTGATAACTTACAACACTTATAATTATCATCATAGCAAATCCTAGTAATAAAAACTGGTGATTGATATCACTTGCATCAGATGTTTTTACACTTTGCATAGATATCCTTTTACTATCCTCTTTCGTATCATTTACTGGTAGCTTTGTTGAATCTTTTGGTTTTGAATCAACAGGTGTTATTACAAGCTCTTCATCACTCTCATAATGATATGTGATAGTTAACTTGTGAGCCAATATCCAATTGTCTGATAAATAATATAATATGTATTCTGGGTGATCGAAAGGATCATCATCTAAATGAAATGGATAAGCACTTAATTTGTGCATATGTACATCATCCTCAATCTTTAAAGTCTCTGTAACAACAGGTGTTTTCCAAGTAACAGTATTCCCTGAAAATCCAATACTAGATCCGCTAGTCACCGCACTACTACTTGATGGTTTTACTGCAGGATTTCCATAATCTTCTACTTCATAAAAACCAGCAATATCCAATGATGTACTTGTTGCATCAGTGATTGTTATAATTGATGAATCTCCATATGTATTCGTATTATCATAGAACCCCATATGTTTTAGTGTTCCTTTGCGATTACTATATGTCGTTGTATCATAAAACTGCCCAACATACTTTAGATTGATGGACTGTCCAACAACCGCAGTAAAACTGGTATTCAATGTGTATACTTTCCAAAAGTCATTCATACTATCAATTTCTGCTTTTGTCATACCAATAGGATCGGGATTCATTTTATCTTGCCGATTTTGATAGACAATTGCAGAAACATTATATTTCTTTACTTCTGCTACCAATACTTTTACAACATATGGATCCTCTGTTTGCTCATATTCAGAAATATAGGAAAAAGATTCATTTTGATTATAAGGAACTACCATATAATTCATTGGTAAGTTTTGATTAAACATTGCATTAATATCACCAATTTTCTTTATGTAATCTCCTATATAATCTTCATAATCTGCATATCCTTCATCAGCTCCAATAAAGGTACTAGCATTATAATTTCCAACATAGTATTCTATTCTCACTTTTTGACGATATCTAGAAATACTAATTTCTTTTAAATCATATTGTTTATCATTATATTCTTTTTGTTGAAGATTGTTACCTTGTTCATCATTCAACAAATTTGTCGTCTCATCTTCTTTAATTGTTCTATTTGATGAAACAGTTGTTCCATCATAGTCATACTGTATCTGAACACCTTTCTCATCTGCATGAACATTACCACCTAAAACGGTTGAACAAATGCCTATAATAGATACAGTAACTATCACTACTATTTTCTTTAATACTTTCATTCTATATGCCTCCCTGAATGATGAGGCTATCTTATCATTTTATAAATATTACATTTATAAAATGTCTTAAAACACAATTAAAATGCTATCGAACAAAAAAACAGTCTATTTATGTAGACTGTTTCATTAGCTTTCTTATTTCATTAATTAAGATGTCTTCTTCCGCTTTTGGCATTCTACATTCTCCCATAAATACTCTAGGTTTCGTTTTGCCATGAAAATCACTTCCACATGTCATCAATAATTGATGGCTTTGTGCATAGTTCTTATAATAATCAATTTGTTCAGCACTATGATAACTACTATATACTTCTATACCATCAATACCTGAGTCTATGATATCTTCCATCAATTGATCATTTTCTTTCACATTGTTACCAGGATGCGCTAATACAACAAGTGCTCCTTGCTTACGATAAATTGTGAGTGCATCTTCAAGGGTAATATATTTAATTTCCACATAGGCTGGTTTTCCTTTTGCACAATAATCCCAATAGAAGTTTACATAAGGATTATCACTACGTGCGCCACCAGGATAATATTCTTTTAAATATGGATTATCACGATTTCTTTCATCTTCCATTATGACTTCACATATTGTTTCTGCAACATACACGCCATTGGGCGATAATGCATCCAATTTCACTTTATCAATATAAACATTAAGAATATTTTGTATGACATCAAGTCGCATTTGACTAGCCGCCAACTCTTGTTCTAATATAGTTTCTTCTATTTCCTCAAATATATCACTAGTTGGATCAATCCCATATCCTAATAGATGAAAATCTTTATCTTGAAAAGTCACATCCAACTCAATTGCTGGAATTATTTCAATACCTTTCTTATCAACATTATCAAAATATGCTTTTGTTGAATTATGATCCGTTATTGCAATATAAGATATAGCTTTCTTATTTGCCATATCAATCAACATTTGGGGTGTATACTCACCATCATCGCTATATAGTGAGTGCATATGCAAATCAATTTTATTCATTTGAAGCTCCTTTACTATATTTGTACTTCAACCCTTTCTTGGTTGAGTAAATAACTATACTGTCTAATATCATAATAGCATAGTTTTACATCATCGTTTGCTTCAAATTTACATCTATCTAAATTTTTATCTCGTAAGCATACATAATGAACACCAAAAATATCCATATCAATAAGCCGATTAGCTTCATCTTCTACACCGATAAAGTCTACTAAGACCTCTTTACCAAGAGCTTCAGCAATCAATAAGGTATTGCGAATCACTTCATCAGATGCTACCCCTAAAACACTAACAATATCAGCTCCTTCATCAAATGCTGTTTTCGCATTCAAGAAATCTTCACCACTTATTTTCAAATCAACAAGCACTTTTGCGGTTGGATATTTATCTTTTATTCCATTTATCCATTGTGAACCAGAAATCATTGGATGTACTCCAACATTTACAATTACATTTTTATCACTTGTTGCATCCATACATAACAAATCTTTAATTAGTTGCTTTTTCATGATCTTTCACTCCTTTTACACCTTCATAATAAGCAAAGTATAAATAGAATACAATAGGCTTTGAAAACCAAAAGAAAGAACCTTTTGTAACCAAAAATTAATGCTTTTTATATCTATGAATCGGAAATTTTTGGCAATACCAATATTTTTATAAACAAAAAAAAATACACCATGTTATTTAGTTATCAAAATAACAAGATGTATCTATTCTATTATTAAAAAATGTAAGATACACGATTATAATTCAATGTTCTTTCTTCTTGGTTCTCATTGCTTTTATATCCTACGATTAAGGAAGCGCATGGTTTATACCCTTCTGGGATATTCAACTTTTCTTTTAGGGATGCATGTTTCTTAAGTACAAAGGCAAGAATTGGATAAAATAACCAACATGATCCTAAGTTTAAAGACTCACTTGCCAACAACATATTTTGTGTAACTGCTCCTGCATCTTGATCAGGACTAGAACTATCTTCTTTTGCAGATACAAGAATTAATGTTGGGGCTTGATATAAGCAATGAAATTCTTCATCCTTTCCTAAATCACTCAATCCCTCAATTGCTAATTCTACAGCTGTTGCTTTTGCCAAATCATTGATTTCATCTAAAATGTCTTTGTTTTGAATAACACTTATAAAAGTAGAATTCCTTTCTGCATAAGGAGCACTTAAGCCTGCCTCAACAATTGTTTCAATCAATTCTTTTGGAACCTGATCCTTTTTAAAATCACGAATACTACGTCGCTTTCTTATATTCTGAAGTACTTGATTTTCCATATTGCTACCGTCCTTTTTAAAGCCAATTTCATTATATCTTAAAAAGGTACGGCATGCACAGACTTTAAACTATTAATATTTATAATGATTTATTAAACTCTTTGATGGTGGCTTTCTCACCATCATAGCTAACCATTGTAAGACTACCATTTCCAATCTCTTGATTAACATTGATACGCTTATCAATACTGTGAACAATTTTACGAATTGTATTCCCATGTGTTACAACTAACACATTTACATCTTTATTTACTGCACTATTATAAATATTATTAATTCCTTTGGTTGCCCTCTTCACTACATCTTCATATGTTTCCGCATTTTTAAAAGGATCAATTTTTTGTAAAGTATTTGAAATTTTAATATAATCCCCTTGCTTAGCAAAAAGTTCATTTACATCATTGTAACCAAATTCATTTGCTACTTTTCCCCATACCTCTTTACTTGCATCACCTTCCAAACCACCAAAAAAAGTTTCTCTAAAATTACTATCCGTAATCAATGCTTTATCCACTAATGATTGGTTATATTCTTTGATGATTTTCGCTGTATGAATCGTTCTTCCCAAATCACTGCTATAAATATTCTCGAATACAACATCTGCCAAAGCAACACCGCTACTTTTTGCATTATCAATTCCTTCATCTATAAGTGGAGTATCTGACCACCCTTGCATTTTCTCATACATATTAAAATATGTTTTTCCATGTCGAATAAAATAAAAGTTCATAAGTTCCTCCATTAACATTACTATGACATTGTAAATTAAATACCTGTATTATGCAAAGTAAAAGTATCTTCTATCATACAGAATCCTATACAGAAATAAAAAAAAGAGCTGAAACGCTCGCCATTAATCAATCGATTAAATTGCTTCATTTCAGCTCTTTCTACTTTACAATTCTTCCCCTTGGGTTGCAATCATATGTTTATACCAATAATAAGAATCCTTTGGTGTTCTTGATAAATCTCCTGTCCCATCATCATGCTTATCTACATAGATGAATCCATAACGTTTCTTCATCTCTCCGGTTGTTGCACTGACCAAATCAATTGGTCCCCACATCAAATAGCCAAAACATTCTACCCCATCTTCTAATACTGCGTTTTTTAATTGAGCTAAATGCTTATTTAAATATTCAACTCGATATGTATCATGTACTATTCCATCTTCTCCCACTTCATCTACTGCTCCTAATCCATTCTCACAAATAATAATTGGTTTTTGATATTTACGATACATGAAGTTTAATAAATAACGTAACCCTATAGGATCCACAGTCCAACCCCACGCTGATTTTTCTAAATATGGATTTACCACTCCTCCAAAAAGCGATTCTTGGTCATTTTCTTCCACTGTAACACTGCTTACTTGACTCATATAATAATTCAACCCTATGAAATCTAAAATCCCTTCTTTAAATGCTTGCTTATCTTCTTCCGATATTTCTAGTTCAACTCCCATCCTCTTATATTCATGAAGTTTATATTTAGGAAATTCTCCATATGTCATTGCATCAATCTGATAAAAATCACGTATGGTATCATTGAAAGATTTCATCACCTCTTCTGGTTTACAAGTTCTTGGATAAGATGGTGATAATCCAAATACACATCCTACTTGACTATCTTTATCAATTTCATGAATCATCTTCACAGCTTTTACAGATGCCAATGTCATATTATATCCGATGAGTGCCAAATCTTGTTCTTTGTTTTTTATCTTTGCATATTCTACTCCTGCTAGCATGTACGTGAACAATGCTGATACTTCGGTCTCTGGATCAAGGTGATTCATTTCATTAAATGTTACCCAGTATTTTACTTTTCCTTTATAAGCTCTTACTACTGTCTCTACAAAACGTAAATATAAATCGATCGTTTCTCTATTCAACCATGAATTGTATTTCTTCATGATGGCTACTGGCAATTCAAAATGAAATAATGTAATAATTGGTTCAATCTTATACTTTATCAGTTCATCTATTACTGATTCATAATACTCTAAACCTTTTTTATTCGGTTCTTCATCATCACCATTTGGATAAATACGAGACCAGTCTACAGAAATACGTAACGCTTTAAATCCCATATCTGCAAACATTGCAATATCATCTTTATAACGATGATAGAAATCAATCCCTTCATGTGATGGATAATATAAACCATCCTTGATTTCAGGAGTGATTTCTCTTGGTTTTTCATAACTTCCACCAGTTACTGTATCCATTACAGATAACCCTTTTCCATCTTCCTTATATGCTCCTTCTAATTGATGGGCAGCAATACTTCCTCCCCATAAAAATTTATTATTTAATTTCATATTTTTGCTCTCCTTACATTATAACCGTAATTAGTTCTTGTAAATTATCTATATCCATATTCGTGTTTGCTACTACATCTAAGTAATCATTTGTATTTGTAACTACTACGATTACTGTCGAATCATAACCTTCCTTTTTTATAAAGTCCAAGTCCATTCGAATGAGTGGCTGTCCAGCACTCACTTTATCCCCTTGTTTAACAAATACCTCAAATCCTTTTCCCTCTAATTCCACTGTGTCAATTCCTATATGAACTAAAATTTCAACACCATCTTCACTTCTAATTCCAATAGCATGATTTGTTGGGAATAAACTTACAACTTCACCTGCAATAGGAGCTGTAACAGTTGCATCTTCAGGTATAATACCCAGGCCTTTCCCTAATGCTCCTGTAGAAAAAGCATTGTCTTTTACTTGTGCCAATGGAATAACTTTGCCTTTGATTGGTGTTGCAATACGAATTTTATTCATTGAAGAACCTGTACTAATTTCTTCATTTTCAGCTTTAACATCACTATCCTTAGGTATCCACAGAAGAAATCCTGCAATTGCTGCAACAATAAAAGCAACAACTAATGCTCCTATCATGAAATAAAAATTTGAATATCCATTTTTGTCAATAAATGTTCCAATACCAAATAATCCGACCATTGAATATCCTTTTACATTCAGCAATCCAGCAACTAAACCACCTAGACCACCACCAATAATAACCGCCATAAATGGTCGACGATACTTAATAAATGCCCCAAATACTGCAGGTTCTGTAATTCCCATAAATGCACTGAATGATACCGTTCCAAAAAATTGCTTTTGTTTCTGATCTTTTGCTCGCAAAAAATACCCAAACATAGCACCACAAACCGCCATATCTGAAATAATCCATGCTGGTGTAAACATTGCATCATGCCCTAATGTCGCATATGAATTAAGGGCAATTGGAATAATAAAATTTCCTGCTCCTAACATAATTAAAAATGGTTGGCATGCAGCATAAATTGTAAGCACTAACCAGCTTCCAAAAGTATCACCAATAAATTGAAATATATAGCCTAGTCCATCACTCAACCAAGTACCAATTGGTCCAAATAACATTAATGTAACAGGTAAAGTAATTAACATTGTAAGCAATGGTGTAAAGAAATAATCCAATGATTTAGGTATATACTTCACAATTATTTTATTTACCTGTCCCATAAACCATAAACCAAGTAAAATTGGTAAAAATGAGTTAGAATATGTAATTGCTGGTAAATCAAAACCAAATAATTCTAATCCTTCAACACCATTAATTGGTGCTGATAATAAAGTTACTGCTAATAATACTCCTAGATATATAGGCGCACCGAGTCGTTTTGACGCTGAAATTGCCATAAATACTGGTAAGAAATAGAACATAGCAACTCTTATTGAATCAAATATTATATATGTTGAGCTCTCTTCAGAAAGTAAACCACTCATTGTAAAAATTGATAACACCCCAGTAAATAAACATGCTGCCATCATTGCAGGCAATATTGGTGTAATTGATTCTGATAATAAATCTAAAATTCGCTTTACGATATTCTGCTTTTCTACTTCCACTGAATCATTTAACCCCAAAACTTGTAATAACTCTGGATGAATACTAGCAACTTCTGTACCGATTATTATTTGAAATGACACTTTATTAGATACTACATCAATCACTTCATCCATTGCTTTTATTGCATCTTGATCTGCTAATTCTCTATTTTTCAAAGTAAATCGTAATCTTGTTGCACAATGTACAACTGCTTCTACATTATCTTTTCCACCTACTAATTCAACAATACGATTACATAGGTTTTCATACTTCATATATTATTCCTCACTTTCATTTCGTTGTGTTACACGATGAATATGTAACATTAAGTATGTTTCTTCATCTTGTGTCAATTCCTTTGTAAAGCGATTCAATAAATACACACGTATCTTGTTTACACATAGATAAGCTTGTGGATACATAATTCTCACTTGCTTATTCAACTCCGTATCTTCACTATTATAAATTTCTCCTAATGTTATTCGTTGCGCAAAATATTGTAAGTGCGTTACTAAGCGATTATAATTCATTGATCCTTCATCAAATTGCATTTGAAAATGAATACGAATGATTGTTAAAATATCACTTACTATTTCCATAGCTTCTATCGCATCTTTGATATCCACTTGAGATTCTTGAAGATTAATGAAATGTAAAGCAATTGCAACTGCTTCACTTTCTGGAAACTCAACACCTGTTTCCTTGGTAATAATTTCCAATGTATGTTTTCCCATTTCATAATGATGTGGATAAAACTTTCTCACTTCCCACGCCAAAGGACTGACAACAAATTGACTTTTTGCTGCTCTTTTTAATGCATAGTCAATATGGTCTAATAAAGTCAAATACAAATAGTCATTCACTTTTTCGTCGATTTTACTTTCTGCATATTCAATTACCTTTAAAGTTGCATCTAAAGTAGACTGACTCGCATTGCTTAAAAGATAACTATAGTTTTCTAAAACATCATTGGAATCAGGCACAAATACTTTTTCAACTTCATCTAGACTAATGGTATCTCCTACTTTTTTATGAAAAGATATCCCTTTTGATAATACGATGACATCAAGCTTTCCACGCTCTACAAGTGCTACATTATTATTTAGTATTTGACGAATCTTCATAGTATTTCCTGGTATATTAGAAATGACTTATCTAAGTCTCTAATATACACTCCTTTCTTTCTTAAATTTATTCATAATTTTTGTTAGAATTGAATCGT
>NZ_JAQFIQ010000027.1 GCF_029504745.1 Breznakia sp. PF5-3
ATTTAAAACAAAATAAAAGCTTGGCTGCAAAAGCATAACCAAGCTGTATATAAATTTTATTTATTTCATCTGTCTACTTGACAGGGGTAACATCACAAAGAGAGGAATCGGCTTTTATATGAAAAAAGTTTTTACTATGAGTGTTTATTACTATTATACTTTTGCAGAATATTTTCTAGCGTCTTGGTTGTGATTTGATGAATAGGTAAGAACGGAGCTGGGTTAGAAGTATGTTCTCCAATTGACTTTTCAAAGATGGCTACATCATGCCATTTTTTATCTTTATATCCAGCATTATGGTATTTTCCTATTTGCTTAAAGCCAAGGCTAGTATGAAGGCTTTCACTTTTTTTATTTGGAAGAGTGACAATGCCGTATACGGTTTTAACCTCTTGTAGTTTTAAAATTTCAATAATTGCTTGGTAAAACTTTTTCCCTAAACCTTTAGAAGTAGCTACTTCATCAAGATAAATTGATAATTCAGCATTCCACTGATAAGCATCTCGTGCTTGATAGCGATGTGCATATGCATATCCTATAATTTGTCCAGCTTCTTCATATACTAAAAAAGGGTAATTCATCTTAATGTTTTCAACACGTTTAAAAAAGTCTTCTTCACTAGGCAAGGTATATTCAAAGGTGATTGCTGTATCAATATATTGTGCATATATCTTTCGTAAAAATGGAATATCTGAAGTTGTGATAAAGCGTATCATAGACGATCTCCTTTCACTTAAATTATTAGATCTACAATGGGATCCCCAAAGTAAATGATGAATGCCATAATGATTAGATAAATAAAAGCATATTTTGCAATCTTCTTAAGAATTTCTCCATCTTTTCCACTTAATGATGTTGCAGCACATCCAATGGCAATGCTTTGAGGAGATAACATTTTTCCAACTCCAACGCCAAGTGAATTGGCAGCAGCTAACCAATACTCATTTGCATGAATTGCCTTTGCGGCTTCCATTTGTACATTTCCAAACAATACTTCAGAACTAGTACCACTTCCTGTGACAAATGTTCCCAATGCACCAAGAACTGGTGCTACAAGAGGATAGAAAGATTTCATTGCAGTTACTAATAATTCAGATATAGAAGTAATCATTCCACTATACCCCATGATTTTCGCAGTTCCTAAAACACTCAACATGGTAACAACAGTTTTTGACATTTGAATACATGTGTCTTTTAAAACGTGTAACATTCCTGCAAGACTAACCTTTTGAATTCTTCCACCAATAAATCCAGATAGAAAAATCAAGATTCCAGGAGTTGCAATCCATACGAATGTATATGGTGTTGCATTTTCGCCAGTATAAATTAGTACAGAAGATTGAATACTATTTAATGGTTCATAAATGAAAGGAACCATTTTGCTTGTCAATAATAAAAGAATGAAGATTAAAATAAAAGGAGCCCAAGCATAAAGAGCCTTCTTTAAATCAATAACTTCTTTTTGTGGTTCCACCTCTAGACGATATGCATCAGGAACAGGGTGCTTTTTACTATGATATTTCGCATAAGCAAAGGTTGTAATTAAAGAACAGACACTACCAACAATCACAGGTAATTCAGCACCAATGAAGCGAGCAACAAGGATTTCTGGCAAAATATATGAAATAGCTGATAATGTTGTTAATAGGGTTATACCTTTTAATGATTTGAATCCTTTTCCTGTTAAAATAACCATTAAGAAAGGAGATATAAAAAGTAATGGTGTAGCTTGTATTGTTTGAACAAAACCCAAAATAATTGGATCTAAATGGGTTAGGTTTGAAAGCGTTACTGTGGGAATACCAATGGACCCAAACATGGTTGGCATTCCATTGGCAATCAAACATACAAGAATTGCTTTTACGGGTTGAAATCCCAGTGCACATAACATACTTGCAGGAATAGCAATGGCAGTTCCAAATCCAGCAATACCTTCAAGAAACCCTCCAAAACACCATCCAACAAGAAGCACTAAGATACGCTTATCATAACTAACAGAGGTAATCATTGATTTAATTGTATTCATCGCCCCAGAATAAACGGTTAGATTATATGTGAATACCGCAGCAATGATGACTAGGATGATGGGCCATAAAGCCATAGCAAAACCTTCCAAAGCAGCACTACTGGCATCTAAAAGGGACATTTTCCACACTAAAATAGCAAGGAAAAAAGCAATTACAAGTGCTATGATACTTGCTTTAAAGCCTGCCATTTTAAATTTTGTAAGTGCTATGATCAACCATATGATTGGAGCCAAAGCTAAAAGAAACATTAAAAATAGTTGCATATATATTCTCCACAGTTTTTATTTTAGAATGTAATTATAAAAAAGTCTAATTATATAACTATAAAATAAAACAATAAAAGAATTATACCATGATTTCTTTATGATGTAGAATGAAAGTGGTATAATAAAAAAGAATGTGAGGTTGTTATGAATAAAGGAAAATTTATTACGTTTGAAGGTAATGATGGTTGTGGGAAAACAACGATTTCAAATAGAGTATATAATCAATTACTGGAAGATGGGTATGATGTTATTTTTACTCGTGAACCAGGTGGAATAGATATAGCAGAACAGATTAGAGAAGTGATTTTAAATCCTGAAAATACCGCTATGGATGCAAGATGTGAAGCACTGTTATATGCTGCAGCACGACGTCAACATTTGATTGAAAAGGTACTTCCAGCACTAGCTGATGGAAAAATTGTTATCTGTGATCGGTTTATTGATTCATCCTTAGCTTATCAAGGCGCTGCTCGGGGTCTTGGAATGGATGAAATATATCAAATCAATGAATTTGCCATTGATGGGAATATGCCATATGCAACAATTTTATTACGGGTAGATGCCGAAACAGGATTAAAACGAATTGCATCTCGTAAAGATAAAGACCGTCTTGATGTAGAGGGAGAGAAATTTCATAAATTAGTTGCACAGGGATATGATGAAGTAGCAAAACGTTATCCACAACGCATTCATGTAATTGATGCAACTTTAGATGAAGATGAAGTTTTTAAAAATACATATATGCTAGTCAAGGAATTGGTGGAATAGCATGTTTCAAGAGGTATTAAAGGCAGAACATCCCCAAGTCTATACGATTTTAAAGAATGCTTTATTAAATGATCGCTTAGCGCATGCATATATGTTTGTTGGTGATAAAGGTGCTCCTAAAAAAGAAACAGCATATTTATTAGCACAAAGCTTGGTATGTGATGAAGAAGGATTTGGATGTGAACAATGTGATGCATGTTTACGTGTTCAACATAATAATTATGCGGATATGGTATATTTAGATGGTAGTGAAATATCCATTAAGAAAGAAGATATCATTCGTTTAAAAAGTGAGTTTTCAAAGACCAACGTTGAACAAAAAGGAAAAAAAATATACATCATCGATGGTGCTGAATATGCAACAATCAGTGCATTAAATAGTTTGCTTACATTTTTAGAAGAACCAGATTCACAAACCATTGCCATCTTACTTGTGGAAAATAGTGATCGTATTTTGGATACAATTAAATCAAGGTGTCAAATGATTACTTTTCATAAGATGAATAAAGAAGAGTGTTTTATAAGAATTAAGGAAGAGTATGATATACTAGATGCATATCTATTAAGTCATATAGGACTTCATCAAGATAAGCTAAAAGCGATGGAAGAAAGTGAAGAATATCAGCATGCACGTTATGTATTTAAAACATATATAGAAAAGTATTTAAAACATTATTTAGATGCTAGTGTGTTTCTTCAAAAAGATGGTTTTGCGAAAAGTAAAAGAGATCAAAAGCTTGTTCTTCATTATGTTTTGGATATGATGAATTTATTAGCAAAAGATGCACTTATACACAAACGAATCAAAGAAGCTTGGTATGATGAAATGCTAGAACTTATGGATGAGCACACAGCTGAACACATTTTAGTTGTAGCAAATAGAATCAAGGACAAAAATATAAAATCAGTAAATTTAAATTTATTGGTTGATCAATTTATATATGAAATGGAGGAATATGATGAGTAAAAATTATAACTTTACACATGTTGTTTCTGTAAGTTTTGATGAGAATGGAAGAACTTATACATTTGGTGCTGAATCATCAGATTTTGCAAATGGTGAAAAAGTGGTAGTGGAAACAGTTCGTGGAATCGAGATGGCAACAGTATGTGGAGATGTCATAAAAATTGATGATTATCATAATAATTTAGAGTTAAAACCAGTTTTACGAAAAGCTAACAAAAAAGATCATCAGAATTATGAGCAAAACATTGAAAAAGCAAAAGAAGCAATGAAAATCTGTGACAATGAGATTAAAAAAATTGGTTTGGATATGAATTTAATCGAGGCCGAGTATACACTGGATCAAAGTAAAGTAACCTTTGTATATGTTTCGGAAGAACGGGTTGATTTTAGAGAGTTATTAAAAAGTCTAGCAACTATTTTTCACTGTCGTATAGAATTGCGTCAAATCGGACCTAGAAATAAGGCGAAGATGGTAGGTGGAATTGGACAATGTGGACAAGAGTGTTGTTGTAGTCGGTTTATGAATGATTTTTCGATGGTTTCAATTAACATGGCAAAGAATCAAATGTTGGCATTGAATATCCAAAAACTTTCAGGACAGTGTGGAAAGTTAAAATGTTGTTTGCGTTTTGAAGATGAATTATATAAAGAAATAAAAAAAGATCTACCAAAAATAAACTCAAGGATTGAATATAATGGGAAGCAATATCGCATTACTAGTTACAATGTCTTAATGCAACAGGTAAAGATTGAGAATAATGAAGATGTACAGTTTTTAGAATTTAGAGATCTTTGGCCGGATATGAAATACTATGATTAAAAGACAAAAGAGTTTTCATAACACAGCTTCAACGTTATATTTAGTAGCAACGCCAATTGGGAATTTACAAGAGTTGACACCAAGAGCAATCGAGATTTTAAATCAGGTAGATATTATTGCTGCAGAGGATACAAGAAATACGATAAAGATGTTGAATTATTTTGATATAAAAACGAAATGTATTTCTCATCATCTACACAATGAAAAAGAAAGTATTAAAGGAATTCTTCAATTATTAGAAGATGGAAAAGATATAGCACTTGTTAGTGATGCGGGTTATCCATTATTATCTGATCCAGGGCAAGAGTTAGTACAAAGAGTAATTGATGAAGAATATAATGTTGTCCCTATTTCGGGAAGCAGTGCAGCCTTAAATGCCCTTGTCGCAAGTGGTATCTGTGCGCAACCTTTCTTATTTTATGGTTTTTTGGATGCAAGCGAAAGTAAAAGAATGAAAGCATTGGTAGAATTAGAAGATCTTCCCTATACAATTATTTTCTATGAAGCACCTCATCGAATTGAAAAAATGTTGCGGAGTTGTTTAGAAATATTAGGAAATCGTAAAATTTGTTTAGCACGTGAATTAACTAAAAAATATGAAGAATTCTTACGTGGAACGATTGAAGAAGTATTATCCGTTATTGATGAGGTAAAAGGAGAGATGGTCGTAATTGTAGAGGCTGTTGAAAAAGAGAAAGCAATTTTACCTGTTCCAATATTAAAAGAAAAAGTAGATAATTACATTGAAAGAGGATTCAGCAGTAAAGAAGCAATAAAAAAAGTAGCTCAAGAACAAGGGTTGTCTAAGAACTACTTATATCGTGAATATCATAATTTAAATTAACTATCTGGCTAATATACATAGTCAGATAGTTTTTTTGCTTTTAGACTAGCATTCATAACGATTCCAAATGCAAGCATATATGATAATAGTGAAGATCCCCCTGATGAAATTAATGGGAGGGTAATTCCCGTAATCGGGAAGAGACCGATTACCATTCCAATATTTTCTAGTTGTTGAATGATTAACATTCCTAAAAATCCAATAATCATTAATTTTTCAATATTATTTTTACTTCGTGAGGCGATTAAGAATAATCGCAAATCCAAAGCGACACAAAGACCAACAATAAAGATACATCCTAAGAATCCAAAGTTCATCCCAATAGCTGCAAAGATAAAGTCAGTATGTGCTTCTGGAATACTGATGACATCAGCTTGAAAACCATGACCAGTTAAGCCACTAGAACCAAGGGATAAGATAGAAGAATATAGTTGTAAACCAGCACTTGTTGAATATTGTTCTGGATATAGCCAACCATAGATTCGCTTTACTTTATAACTAGAACCGAATATTTTGGTAAATAGTGTTTGATTAAAATAGAATAAATAAAAGAATGTAACTAGTGCTACGACAACAAGAATGGTTCCAATAATAATCCATTCTCTACGAATACCAGAACATATTACCATTAATAAAATAGTAAGAATGATAATAAGGAAAATCCCTGTATCTGGTTGCAATAGAATTAATGCTAATGGTGGTAATAGCCATTTTCCAAGTTTAAGGAAAAGTTGAATATCACTTTCAAAAGAATCTTCTCGTTTATCTTCGTTGTGATCTACAATCGTGTATGCAGATATGATAATAAGAATAACTTTCATGAACTCCGACGGTTGGATCGTTCCAATGAAGGGGAACTCTAACCAAGCGGTGGCTCCATTAACCGTTTTTGCAAAGGGAAGTGTCATTCCTAAAAAACGTTGAAAAATATGTAAATCAAGAAATAAATATATTAGTAAAGCTAAAAAGATAAAATATCCGATTCTAGCAAAAGTATTAAGATTATCATTTCCTAGGTACATGATGATAGCAATAACAATAATACCAATGATGTAAAATTGAATTTGTTTTCCTAAAATTCCATTGAATCCACCAGTAGGTACATAAGCAGGAACTAGTGGAAAGGCAGCATAAATTGCAATGATACTTGATATAAAAATCAACACTAGGATAATTGTAAGAATGAAATCAAACTTTTGCGGTTGACGGACTTTCGATAATTGTTGTTTCATAAAATCTTCTCCATCATTCGATGCTCAATATCAGCATCTAAATATATATCACCATAGGCAATAAAACCATTTTTTTCATAAAAAGGAATTGCTACAGTTTGTGCTCCTAAAACAAGTTTTTCAGCTTGTTCTTGATGAGCTATTTTTTCAATCTCCTTTAGCATAAATGAGCCACAGTGTTTATTACGAAATTCTTTTAACACAGCAACACGACCAACGTGCCAAGTTGTTCCATGACGAATGACACGACAAGTAGCAATTGGCTTATTGTCGCTGTAAACAAGGTATTGATTACAGGTTTTGTCTTCTTCATCTAACTCGATCAGAGGATCAACACATTGTTCTTTGACAAATACTTTGATACGGATTTCCATAAGTGAAAAATATTCAAATTGTGTAGTTGCTTTTGTGAATCTCATGGATTTCCTCCTTCTGAATTTTGCATATGTATATGGTATCACAGAAATGATTTTGATACCATGGTAGATATATAAAATCATGTGTAAAAGTTGACAAAGGAATATAGAGGTTATATAGTATAAACGTAATAGAAATACCCGGTAGGTGAGATTCCTACAAGGATACGGGCTACTGCCGCAAAATAGTGGAAACACTATTCGCTGGTCAACAGGTGTTATCGCATAAAAAGGTTTCATCTAATGTAGTTTCATCGCCTTGTAGAGTCAAAGCTCAAACGGTGGCGATGTGATTTTTAATCCCATACTGCTTTTTGAGCGTGTGGGATTTTTATTTGAAAAAGGAAACGAGGTGAAGAAAAATGGACGATGGTAGTGTGCTGAGAAAATATAAATATTTTATGATTTCAAAGAAAATGTCGAATACATTCGTCTATTTTCTTTGCGACAGTGTATAGATTAGTTTATGTTTTCATTGCAGACTATTGTTAAAACATTCCTATGAAATTAAAACGAAGAATAGGAGATGAGGACAATGGCAAAAAGAATAAATAGAGCAAGTGAAGTTCGCTTACAAGAACACAAAGAAGCAATTAAAAACAGATTGTTGGAAGCTTCAAAAATGAATAATGATGAAGTGCTTCTTAAATATCATACAACAATGGATGGTTTAAGCGACACACAGGTAGAAAAGAATGTGGAAATGTATGGAGAAAACATCATTTCTAAAAACAAAGAAGATTCGGTATTTAAAAGATTATATGATGCATTCATTAATCCTTTTACAGTGATTTTGATTGTATTGGTTGGTGTATCTTTTTTAAGTGATGTAGTTTTGGCTGCACCAAAAGAAAGAGATTATACAACAATTATCATTATTTCTTGTATGGTATTTATCAGCGGTATTTTAAGGTTTGTGCAAGAATCACGTTCAAATAATGCAGCAGAAAAATTAAATGAAATGATTGAGACAACTACAAAAGTCAAACGGTTGAATGAACAAGAAAAAGAGATTCCACTTGATGAAATAGTAGTAGGAGATATTATTTATTTTTCAGCAGGAGATATGATTCCTGCTGATATGCGTGTACTTAACGCAAAAGATTTATTTGTAAACCAAGGATCATTAACAGGAGAAAGTGAACCTGTAGAAAAGTTTGCAAACAATAAAATAAAAGGAACACTTACTGAAACAAGCAATTTAATTTTTATGGGAAGTAATGTTGTAAGTGGTTCAGCAATTGGCGTGGTATTATCGGTAGGAGATGATACAACATTTGGTTCCATTGTTGGAGATGTAAATCAAAAAGCCCCAGAAACAAGTTTTGAAATAGGAATTAATAAAGTTTCGTGGGTGTTAATTCGTTTCATGTTGGTTATGGTACCAATTGTTTTTGTGATTAATGGACTTACAAAAAATGATTGGTTACATGCCCTTATGTTTGCTATTTCAATTGCTGTGGGATTAACTCCAGAAATGTTGCCAATGATTACAACGACATGTCTTGCAAAAGGTGCAGTAGCAATGTCAAAGAAGAAAGTGATTGTGAAAAACATGAATTCCATTCAAAATTTTGGTGCAATGGATATATTGTGTACAGATAAAACAGGAACAATAACGGTTGATAAAGTAGTATTGCAACATAATTTAGATGTACATGGAAATGAAGATGATCGTGTATTACGACATGCATTTTTAAATAGTTATTATCAAACAGGATTGAAAAATTTTATTGATTTAGCAATCATTAATAAAAGTAAGCAAAAGGATATTGATGATATTGTAATTGATCGTTTTGAAAAAGTGGATGAAATTCCTTTTGATTTCAATCGTCGTAGAATGAGTGTTGTAGTTAGTGATAAAACCGGAAAAACACAATTGATTACCAAAGGTGCAGTTGAAGAAATTCTTAGTGTATGTTCATTTGTTGAATATCATGGAGATGTACAACCAATTGACGAGAATATTAAGGATAAGGTATTAAAGGTTGTTGAGCAGTTGAATCATGAAGGAATGCGTGTAATTGCAGTTGCACAAAAGAGTAATCCTGCAGTGGTTGGTGCTTTTGAAACAAAAGATGAAAAGGATATGGTATTAATTGGATATTTGGCATTTTTAGACCCGCCAAAGGAAACAACAAAAGAATCCATTCGAACGCTTGTTGAGTATGGAGTAGAAGTAAAAGTTCTTACTGGCGATAACGATATGGTTACGAAAAGTATCTGTAGACAAGTAGGTATTGATGTTAAAGAGGTTATTTTGGGTAGTGATTTAGATGAAATGAGTGATGAAGAAGTTAAGAAGGAAGTTAAACATGTTGATGTATTCGCAAAATTATCACCATCACAAAAAGCAAGGTTAGTAAAACTAATGAAAGACAATGGAAATGTTGTTGGCTTTATGGGAGATGGCATCAATGATGCTCCAGCGATGAACCAATCAGATATTGGAATTTCGGTAGATACAGCAGTAGATATCGCAAAAGAATCAGCAGATATTATTCTATTAGAAAAAGATTTGATGGTTCTTGAAGAAGGTATTATCGAAGGACGAAAAACATATGGAAATATGATTAAATACATTAAGATGACAGCAAGTTCAAACTTTGGAAATATGTTTTCGGTTTTGGTTGCTAGTGCCTTTTTACCATTTTTACCAATGAGTGCAGTACAGTTGATTTTCTTAAACTTAATATATGACTTATCTTGTACAGCAATTCCTTGGGATAATGTGGATCTTGAATATCTTAAAAAACCAAGAGATTGGAATGCAGATGGAATTGCAAGTTTTATGAAGTGGATTGGACCTACTAGTTCCATTTTTGATATTACTACTTACATATTATTATATTTTGTAGTATGTCCTGCTGTAACAGGAGGATTATTATTCCATCAAATAAGTGATCCAAATATACAACTACAGTATATCGCAGTATTTCAAACAGGATGGTTAATTGAATCTATATGGACACAAACCTTGGTTATTCATATGATTCGAACACCAAAGATTCCTTTTTTCCAAAGTAGAGCATCACTTATGGTTGGTGTATTTACAAGTATATCAATAGTTGTGGTAACGGTTATTCCATATACTATTATAGGAGAAATGTTACATCTTACTCCATTACCATTGCTATATTATGGTTGGTTATTATTAACGATAGTATTATATATGGTTTTGGTTACGATTGTGAAAAAATACTATATTAAAAAGCACGGTGAACTATTATAAAAGCTGATGATTTTATAGTATAAGTTTTATATTGGAGATATATAGCATATAATAAAAGAACAAAATGCTCTTTTATTATAACTTTTTCTCTTAAATTACTTAATAATAAAATGTTTAGAGTATATAATAGTAGTGAGGTAAGATACAGTATGAAAAAAATATTAATCATTGAAGACGAAGCGAGTATTAGAAAACTGGTTGCATATGATTTAAAACAAGTAGGTTATGATGTATATGAAGCAGAAGATGGATTGCAAGCAAAGGAAATGATAGAGAATGATACTTATGATTTGCTTTTAATCGATTGGATGATTCCCCATATAAGTGGAATCGAATTGGTTAAACATTTTCGTGCAAGAGATGTACATAGCGTTTTTATAATGCTGACAGCAAAAGATGAAGAAGAAAATATTCTTGAAGCGTTTGAAGCAGGTGTAGATGATTATGTTTCAAAACCTTTTTCGCCTCGTGTATTGTTAGCACGTATTAACTCACATTTAAAAAATAAAGAAAGCACTAGTAGCAATGTATTCGCAGATCTTGAGATTGATGAAAAGAAACGAAAGGTTATGATTGGGAATGAAGAGTTGATTCTAACCAAAAAAGAGTATGATCTTTTATGTTACTTTATTATGAATGCAAACATTGTATTATCTAGAGATCAGATTTTAAATGATATTTGGGGATTTGATTATGATGGAGATACAAGAATTGTAGATGTTCATACATTTAAATTGCGTAGCAAATTAAAAGAAAGTCAAGTTGAAATCAACTCGAGTCGAGGAGTTGGATATATTTTGGAGGAAAAGAATGAAGAAAGAAAGGATTAGTGAAATCCTAACGGTTTTAGTTTTTGCATTATTAGCATTGGGTGTATTTCAAATTCACCCATTTTTAGTAGTGCTAGCAATGACTGCTACATTTATATATATTCTTTATAGAAATGATAATGAATTTGAACAACGCTCACGGATGGAAAGCAATCAACTAGCAAATCGCGTGAAAACAACAGCCTCGGATGCATATTTGAAACAAAAGCGATTATACACACTTGTAGCTAATATTCCATTACCTCTTGTTTTGTTGAATATAGATGGAAAAGTAGTTCTGTATAATTCTTTTTTTGAGGTTTTTCGTGATAACAAGGATGATCGCGAATTGACGTATAATAAAAATGATTTTGAAAAAGACATTCATAAGTTTGTAAATGATGCTTTTATTTTTGAACGGAATATCGATAAAACAATGAGTGTTAAGGGAAAAGAATATCAGGCAATCAGTGTTCCCATTACGACAGAAGGGAAGTTTAGTGGTTGTGTTGTGTTGTTTCAAGATATTTCAAAAGCGAAAGAAAAGGAGCAAATGCAAAAGGAATTTATTGCAGATGCTTCTCATGAATTAAAAACACCAATTAGTGCAATTAAAGGAATGATTGAAATTTTAAATCGTGATTCTTTTGATGATGAAGAAATAAGAAAAGAATTTATGATTCAAATTCAAAAAGAAAATGATCGTTTAGAAGCCATTGTTAGAGACTTATTACAATTATCTAGGCTATCTAGTGATGTACTTGTATTGAAAAGAGATTCTATGGATTTTACAAGAATTCTTGATGCAAGTATATCTTCTTTACAACAAAAAGCAGAAAATAAGGGCTTGAAAATTGTAGCAGATTATCAAACCCATGAGGATGTCTTTGTAGACTTTGAACAAATGGAAGTAGTGGTAAATAATTTGTTGAATAATGCGATTGCATATAGTGATTCAGGGACGATTACTTTACGAACATATAAAAAAGATGATTATTATGTATTTGAAATACAAGATGAAGGAAGAGGTTTAAGTGAAGAAAATACGCATAAGATTTTTGAACGGTTCTATCGAGTCGATAAAGCTCGCTCTCGCTTGAGTGGTGGTTCGGGATTAGGTTTATCAATTGTAAAATCAATTTTAGAAGCCCATAATGCAATTTTAGAAGTGGAGAGTGAGGAGAATAAAGGGTCCGTTTTTAGAATTTTAATAAAGTATTAATAAGACGCTAGATATTAGTATATATCTAGCGTTTTTAATGCTTAACGAATGAAAAATTGAAAGTATAAAAATGAGGTTTGAAAACACTCGCTTTTTTTAACCCTTTTTTAACAATTCCTTGATTTTTATTTAATCTAAGACATGTATGCTTAAAGTGTAAAAGGGAGGCTTGAAATGAAAAAATTTCTTAGCGTGTGTGTACTATGCAGTATGTTATTAGTTGGTTGTGGTGGGAAAGCATCTGGTAGTGAAACATCTGAATTTGTAGTTGGAGGATCAACATCAATTCAACCATTGATGGAGCAAATAGCAGAAAGTTACAATAAGAGCAAATCAGGAAAAATTACTGTTCAAGGTGGTGGTTCTAGTGTAGGAACTAAAGGGGCAATGGATGGAACGTTTAGTGTTGGAATGGCATCGAGAGCATTAAAGGAAGAGGAAGAAAAGAGCTTAGAAGGAACTGTAATTGCGCTTGATGGAATTGTCATAATTGTGAATAAAGATAATCCAATTACAAATATTACCTTAGAACAAGCGAAACAAATTTATACAGGGAAAATTACAAATTGGAAAGATATAGGTGGCAAAGATCAGGAAATTGCCGTTGTCTCTAGAGAAGAAGGTTCAGGGACAAGAGATGGGTTTGAATCGATTGTTGGATTTGAATCATCACAACTCATTGCGAATGCGGATATTCAAAATGCAACAGGAGCAGTTATTAGTAATGTATCTGGTAATAAACAAGCAATTGGATATATCTCAATGGGTTCAATGTCAAATAACATTAAAGGATTAACCATTGATGGTGTTGAAGCAAGTGAAGCTACTATATTAGATGAAACCTATAAATTACAACGGCCATTTATGTTGTGTGTAAAAAAAGGTGATGAGTCAGCAAAAGCATTATTTGACTTTATTTTCTCAGATGAAGGAAAGCAAATCATTCAAGAACATAAATATATTCCAGTAGAAAGAGAAGGCTAGAAAATAGTTGGCACATTATCTAATGTGCTTTTCCTATAGAGAGGAGAATGTATGAAATCAATAGAATATAAAAATCGATTAGATAGTGTGTTTAAAAAAATAGTTTTCTTTTTTACGTTTGTTTCCGTTATTGCATTAGCAGCAATTCTAATCTTCACACTTTTAAAAGCACTACCGTTATTTAAAGAAGTAGATATCATATCTTTTATTACTTCTGATGTATGGTCTCCATCAAATGGTCAGTATGGAATCTTGGCTTTTATTGTTGCTAGTGTTTTAACTACGTTGGCTGCTGTTTTAATTGGCATTCCGATAGGGTTGTATACGGCAATCTTTATTAGTGAAATTGCACCTAAGAAAATCAGTAACTTTGTGTTGTTTTGTATTGAAATATTAGCAGCTATTCCAAGTGTTGTATATGGATTTTTCGGTTTAACAATGGTTGTGCCATTGATACAAAAAATCTTTCATTTACGTAGTGGATCGACATTGTTAACAGCATCGATTATCTTAGCATTGATGATTTTACCAACCGTAGTATCTTTATCAACTTCAGCATTGAAGAGTGTTCCAAAAGCAATTGAAGAAGGTTCTTTGGCTTTGGGAGCAAGTAAGATACAAACGATTTTTAAAGCTAAAATTCCATATGCTAAAAGTGGTATCCTAACATCTTTCTTATTAGGATTGGGAAGAGCATTAGGTGAGACAATGGCAGTGATTTTAGTGGCAGGTAATTCTAATATGATGCCAATTCTTAATCCTCTATATGAAGCATTCTTGAATGGAGGAAGAACGCTTACAGGAAATATTGTGATGGAATTAGCATATGCAAGTGGAACGCATGAAGCAGCGTTATTTGCAACAGGAGTAGTTTTATTTATATTTGTAAGTTTAATTAATGTAGTCATATTAGTTGTTAAGAAGAGAGGTGTTACCTCATGAGTAGAAAAGTAAAAGATTCCATACAATTAGGTTTCATTTATATAGCAAGTGCAATTAGTATTTTATCTTTATTGCTTATTGTTGGGTTTGTATTAAAGAACGGATTAGCTCATGTAAATCTAAGTTTCTTATTAAATTATTATAGTGTTAGTGGCAAAGATAGTGGTATTTTACCAATGTTGATAGGAACCCTATATATTGTATTATTGACATTGCTTATCGCTACACCAATTAGTATCTTTAGTGCTATTTATTTAAATGAATATGCTAAAGATAATAGAATTACACGAATAATTCGCTTTGCTATCGATGGACTTGTAAGTGTACCAAGTATTGTTTATGGATTGTTTGGTTTTAGTTTGTTTGTAACGATTCTACAACCACTTACAGGAGGATATTCAATTCTTTCTGGTTCTTTGACTTTAACCATTATGATCTTGCCTATTTTGATTAAAACGATTGAAGAAACATTAAAAACAATACCAAATAATATGAGAGAAGCATCCTTTGCGTTAGGGGCTAGTAAAGTACAAACCATTTTTAAAGTAATCTTGCCAACTAGTTTAAGTGGAATTATTAATGCAATAATTTTAGGAATGGGAAGAATTATTTCCGAGAGTGCACCTTTGTTACTAACTGCTGGTATGGTATATTACATGCCTGAGGGAATTTTCTCTTCTAGTCGAACATTGACAACACATTTATATTATCTTGCAAGTGAAGGTGTTAATGATGAAGCACGAGCACAAGCATATGCAACGGCAACTATCTTGATTGTTATGATTGTTATATTGAATCTTCTTACAAGATTGATTGCGAAAAGAATTCATAAGAAAGTAGGTAAGTAAAATGGAAGATATAAAATTTAATGTGAAAAACCTTAATTTATACTATGGTGATTTTCAAGCTTTAAAAAATATAAATCTAGCAATTAGATCTAATAAAGTAACAGCATTAATTGGGCCATCTGGGTGTGGGAAGTCGACATTTCTTAGAACCTTGAATCGAATGAATGATTTGGTAGATAATGTGCGAATTGATGGAGAAATTGAATTTGACAATCATAATTTATTATCAAAGGATATTGATGTAATTGCACTTAGAACAAAGGTGGGAATGGTTTTTCAAAATCCAAACCCATTTCCAATGAGTATCTTTGATAATGTTGCATATGGTCCAAGATGTCAAGGAATTAAGGATAAAAAGGAGTTAGCAGCGATTGTTGAAACATCGTTAAAGCAAGCGGCATTATGGGATGAGGTAAAAGATCGATTAAATAAGAATGCAATGGGTATGTCAGGAGGACAGCAACAGCGATTATGTATTGCTCGAGCAATTGCAATGAAACCGGAAGTTATCTTGATGGATGAACCAACAAGTGCATTGGATCCAATTGCAACAAAGAAAATCGAGGAATTGATTGATATCTTAAAAAAAGATTATACAATATTAATTGTAACGCACTCGATGCAACAGGCATCACGAGTAAGTGATGATACAGCTTTCTTCTTATTAGGTGAGGTTATAGAGTTTGATTCTACATTAAAATTATTCTCGAATCCAAAACATAAGAAAACCGAAGAGTACATTACTGGTAGATTTGGATAGGAGGCAAACAATGATTAAATTAGATAGAAAATTAAAGAAATTAGAAACAAGTGTTATTCATATGGGAGAACAGGTTATTGAGCAACATCGTCGTTGTGCACAGGTGCTTACAAATTATGATGATACGCTTGCACAGCAAATAGTTGATAATGATGAAATCATTAACAATTATGAAGTTAACATCAATGATCAAGCAATTGCAGATATTGTATTGCTTCGTCCAGTCGCAACGGATTTGAGAAGAGTGTTGGTAGCAATCAAGATTGCATCTGATTTAGAAAGAATTGGTGATTATGCAAAAGGATTGGCAAACTATATTTTAAAAAATGAGAATGAAGAGGAGTATCATAGTTTATTAAATCATGCGGTAATCATGGAAAATAAATTGATTCAGATTTTACAAGATGTTATGAAGTGTTATAAAGATAAAGATGCTCAATGTGCTTATGAAATTCCCAAACAAGATGAGGAATTAAATAAATTGCTTCGTGAATTCCGTCATAAATTAGTAGCAGAAAAGAATCCTAATTTAAGACATGTATTTTATCTTTCTAATTTATTTCGTAATATTGAGCGAGCAGGAGATCACAGTGTTAACATCTGTGAGCATATCGTATATTTATGTAAAGGAATTCAATATGATTTTGATAAAGTTTCTCAGTAATGAGAAGCTTTTTTTGTTTATCATAAAGTTAAAAAAATAGGCAATAATGCCTGTTTTTTGGTATTATTTAAGTATATTCACACAACGTTCACAAAGAAACCCCATGAACTCCATACATGATAAGGGTTTCTCATATATAATGTAGAAAGGAGTGATAACGATGAAAAGATTATTAATTGTAGATGATGAAGCGAATATTCGTGAAATCATAAAAAAGTATGCAAAGTTTGAAGGATATGAATATTGTGAAGCAAAAGATGGATTAGAAGCAATCGATGTTATGAAGAAAAATGAGCATATTGATTTGGTTATTATGGATGCAATGATGCCAGAATTAGATGGTTTTAGTGCTTGTAAAGAAATTCGCAAGTTTAGCAATGTTCCGATTTTGATGTTATCAGCACGAGGTGAAGAATATGATCGAATTCATGGGTTTGAAATCGGTGTTGATGATTATGTGGTAAAACCTTTTTCACCTAAAGAGTTGATGATGCGAATTGCGGCAATAATGAATCGTTATCAAAATTCAAATAATGTAGATAAATTCATATATAAAACATTTGAAGTGAATTTTACTTCAAGGGTTGTGAAAATTGACAATGAAAGAGTTGAACTATCTCCAAAAGAATATGATTTATTATTTTATTTGATTAATAATAAAGATATTGCTTTAACTCGTGAGCAATTAATCTCAAAGGTATGGGGTTATGATTTTTATGGAGATGATCGTACATTGGATACACATATTAAATTGCTTCGTAAGAAATTGCAGCAATATAGTACAACCATTGTGACGTTGAGAGGAGTAGGTTACCGTTTTGAAACTAAAGAAGATGAAGCTGAGGACTAAAGTATTTGCTTATATACTTATATTTGCCATGATAATCATTGCATTATTATGGGTTTTTCAGATTGTCTTTTTAGATGACTTTTATAAGATGATAAAGACACGCCAAATTCAAAGTACAGTAGATGAAATAGCAGATCATATACAGGATAATGTTGAAAGTAATGAAATGGAATCTTTTTTATACTCTACAGTAATCAATGGAGAGTATTGTATTCAGGTATGGGAGAAGGATAGTGAAGCAAATGGTAAAGAATACTATACACGCTTATATCAAGACGTTTTGACGAATCCTGGAATTTGTGGATATCAAAATGATACTTCAATATCTGTGGAGGATCATGATTTGTATATGCAGGCAAGTGAAAATGATGGAGAAGCGACAATGTCTTCATCAAATTCCATATCATTACCATCTGGGGTAAAAATCAAAAATGATTTTGATGGAATTACAGTCGGAAGAATAATTTATACAGAAGATGATACAAAGTATTTTTTAATTGTAAATTCACGAATTTCTCCAGTAAATGAAACAGTGGATACACTAGTTCAACAGCTTGGGATTATTACAACGGTATTGTTATTATTAGCATTTGCTATTGCATTAATTATTGCAAATAATGTTTCAAGGCCAATTCAAAAGATTACAGCGAAAGCGCGTCATCTAGGAAAAGGTGATTTTGATATTCATTTTGATGGGAAGGGATATTTAGAGATTGAAGAGTTAAATGATACATTGAATTATGCAGTACAGGAATTAGGTAAGGTTGAGAATTTAAGAAATGAATTGATTGCTAATATGTCACATGATCTTCGTACACCATTGACGATGATTACTGGATATAGTGAAGCAATACGTGATCTTCCAGGAGAAGATACAAAAGAGAATATTCAAATTATCATTGATGAATGTACACGTTTAACAAATTTAGTAAATAGTATTTTAGATTTGTCTAAAATTCAATCAAGAGTAGAAGAGTTAAAGACAGAGAAGTTTAATTTAAGCGAACAAGTAAGAACAATTTGTGAAAGATTTGATACGTTATTGAAAAAAGATGGGTATGAGATTCAATATATACAAGATACAGAGGAGGATGTATATGTTGAAGCGGATCAAGAGAAAATTAGCCAGGTAATTTATAATATCATAGGTAATGCTGTCCATTATACAGGCGAGGATAAAAAAATATACGTTCGTCAAACTTGTATGAATGACATTGTGAGAATAGAAATCGAGGATACAGGAAAGGGTATCAAGGAAGAAGATATTCCTTATGTATGGGATCGTTATTATAAACTAAAGACAAATCATAAGCGACAAGAATTAGGTACGGGATTAGGTCTTAGTATCGTAAGGGGTATTTTGGAATTGCATGCTGTACGATATGGCATTATAAGTGAAAAAGGAAAAGGGGCTAATTTCTATTTTGAATTTCCCAAAGTGAAAGAATAGGCATTTGTGATTTTTTGATATATAATGGTTATAACAACCATTTGGGGGATTACAATGAAACGAATAATGACAATATTTTGTTTGTTTTTCTTGTTGGCAGGATGTCAAGCAAGTGGAAAAACAAATGATACAACTGAAAATAAAAAGGAAATACATATGGAACTTTATATAAGAGATATGGATAAAAAAGTTGAAGTAAAGGAAAAGGATTGCAAAGAACTTCAATCTTTACTTGATATATGCCCATATGATGGGGATCAATATCATGAAGAAGATAATCCAGAAGGATATCATTTGCATATGGCAGATAGTGAATATGTATTAACAATTATGGAAGGTAAAGAAGTTCTTAAAAAAGTATACATATGGAAAGATGGAGATCATGTGAAAATAGATGAAAATTGGCATTTTGTTGATGAAGCCAAAGATCAGATTTTAACGATTCTTCAATCATATGAAAAATAAGGTATCGAAAGATATCTTTTTTCTTGGGTTGTGTTGGATTGTTGCTGTATTTATAAATAGTTATGCTATAATCTTAATATGAAGCAAAAAGAGGTTATTGTCGTAGAAGGTAAACATGATTCACAAAAATTAAAATCTTTTTTTGATGTAGATACAATAGAAACAAATGGGCTTCATCTATCTAAAGAAAAGATAGAATGCATCAAGAGTTTGAATGAGAAGCGTGGTGTTATTTTGTTTTTGGATCCTGATAGTGCAGGTGAACGTATTCGTAAACGCTTAAATGATGCAATACCAAATTTAAAAAATGCTTTTATTGATAAAAAAAGATGCAGAACAACAAAGAAAGTTGGAATAGAACATGCTGATAAAGAAGCTTTGAAAGAAGCTTTAGAGCATGTTTTAACATATGATAAAGAAATAAGAGAATCGTTGTCTTATGAAGCGTACCTCAGTATGGGGTTTCAGGGTCAAGAAGATTCACGAATGTTGAGAAGAAAAGTTGGAGAATTACTTTTTTTAGGTGAATGTAATAGCAAGACACTGTTTAAGAGGTTGAATATGTTTCAAATAACAGATGTGGAATTAAAGAAGATTGTTGAGGATATATATGAATAAAATAATTGCGACTCCCTCTAATACCAAAGAGATATTAGAGACTTATGATTTATATGCCAAAAAGAATTATGGACAGAATTTTTTGGTTGAATCTCAAATAGTTGATAAAATTGCAAAGCATGCAGTATTAAGTGAAAATAGTGTCGTTATTGAAATTGGACCTGGAATAGGAGCATTAACTCAATTTCTAGCAAATTATGCAAAGCAGGTTATTGCTTTTGAAATAGATGAACGACTGATTCCTGTTTTAAAAAACACCTTAAGTGATAAAGATAATGTAGAAATCATTCAAGAAGATTTTCTAAATATTGATTTAGATGAAATAGTGAAAACGTATTCGGAAGTGGTAGTAGCGGCAAATCTTCCTTATTATATTACAACTCCTATTTTGTTTAAAATATTTGAAAGTAATGCCAATATAAAACAGATAACTGTAATGATGCAAAAAGAGGTTGCAGATCGTTTCAGTGCAAAGGTAAATTCTAAGGATTACAATGCTTTAAGTATTATTGCGCAGTATCATTATGATATAAAAACAATCATGAAAATAAGTAAACATGTATTTAATCCAAAACCTAATGTTGACAGTGCTGTTGTACAGTTTACATATCGACCAAATACATTGGTTGATGATGAGAAAGCTTTTTTTCTAATGGTGAAAGCATGTTTCAAACAGCGAAGAAAAACTATTTTAAATAATTATGGAGAGTATTTGAATGACAAAGAAAAAGCACGGCAATATTTGCAAAGTGCCAATATTGATATAAAAAGTAGAGCAGAAAGTTTAACAAGAGAAGCTTTTGTTCGTTTATATGAGGTAGAAAAAAATGGAAGTTAAGGCTTATGCGAAAATTAATTTAACCTTGGATGTGATTAGGAAAAGAGAAGATGGGTATCATGAAATGGATATGATTATGACACCGATATCTTTATATGATACCTTAGATGTAGAAGTTGCTGATCAAGATACTTTTTCAAGCAATGTAGAAGGATTAAGGTTTGATGAGAATAATACCATTTATCGGGCTGTTTCTTTGATGAGAGAGCATTATCAGATAGCAGAGCACTTTTGTATTACATTAGACAAACGCATCCCCATGCAGGCTGGATTGGCTGGAGGTAGTGCTGATGGAGCAGCAATGTTGATTGCAATCAATCACTTATGTAACTTACAACTAAGTGAACAAGAACTTGTTCGTATTGGCGTGAAGATTGGCGCAGATGTTCCCTTTTGCTTATTAAATAGATTAAGTAGAGTACAAGGGATTGGTGAAAAAATACATCCTATTTCTTCACAGTTAAATAAACACATTTTACTTGTAAAGCCACAAAGTGGTGTTTCAACAAAAGAAGCATTTCAAAATATTGATTTTAAAGTATGTGAACATCCTAATGTGAGTTTAGTAGAGAAAATGTTAACCCAAAATGATGAACAATTTGTCAAACATTTGGGTAATACATTACAACAACCTGCAATAAAGTTAAATAAAGACATTGCAGATGTTCGAAAAGCTATGCAACAATTTCCCTTTGATTGTGTGTTGATGTCAGGAAGTGGATCTTGTGTGTTTGCTTTATCGGATGATATCGACTTAATAGTAGAGGCAAAGAGGCATTTAAAAAATACATATGATTTTGTAGAAAGTTGTTCCATGGTGAAAAATAGTTGAGGTAGATTATGGCGCTGTTTAAGAAAAAAGAAAAGAAATTAAAGAAAATTAGTGAAGATTGGGAATTTTATTATACAGAGATAGATGATAATGTTGCCTCAATTCGTTTGGATATGGGGTTAGAAACATTTTCTGAATATACTAAGTTAAAAAACACATATGTTTTTAGTGTTTTTTATGATGACCAATATCCAAATGGATTTCCAACAAAAGAATCAACAGCGATGTTACATGCTATTGAAGATAGCCTAGAAGCAAGATGGGGGATATATGATATCTATAGTGTTGGGATGATTACAGGCAATGGGCAACGAAGCTTTGTATTCATGAGTGAGCATGAAATGTCTTGGGAAAAGATGTGTTCCAAAATTATGAAACGTAGAAAGCATATTAAATTTTCAATGAGAATTTTAAGAAATGATAAAGGTCGCTATTATGAAGAAATATTATATCCAGATGTATATGGAATGGAATGGATAAAAAATCGGAATATCTGTCAACGATTAGGAGATCAAGGAGAAACGTTTAGTGAAGAGCGAATCATCGATTTCTATACGTGCTTTCCAAAACAAGAGGATGCAGAAAAATTTGTTGCAATGCTAACATCAGAAGATATGAAGTTAACAGACTTTGATATTAATCTAAATGAAAAAAAGGAATATTTAGTATATTTTAGAACCTTTGATATTCCTAGTCAGGAAATAATGAATCAGTATAGTAAAAGGCTACTTACTTTAACAATTCAAAACCATGGAAAGTTTGAGGGTTGGGGGACAACGATTATAAAAGAATAAAAGAGTTGTTTTTCTTATTTGATTATGCCATTATATAGGATATGAAAACAGTAAAAGCAAAAACGATTTTACAAAATATGAAATATGGAAATCAATGGTTTGGTTCAGATTATAATATGAACTTATACCGTGGTTGTTGTCATGGTTGTATTTATTGTGATAGTCGTAGCAATTGTTATCGAATTGATAATTTTGATGAAGTGACAGTAAAAGAAAATGCATTAACAATTTTAGATCGGGAATTAGCATATCGAAAAAAAGGGGTTGTAGGTTTAGGTGCAATGTCAGATCACTATAATCCATTTGAAAAGGATTTGGAAATTACAAGAGGAGCCTTAAAGCTTATTGAGCAAAATGGTTATGGTTTATCATTAGAAACGAAAAGTGCAACGATTACTAGAGATATTGATCTTTTTAAAAAAATACAAGCAAAGCACAATGTAATTTTAAAACTGACAATTACTTGTACAGATGATCAATTATGTAAAAAGATAGAGCCTAATGTATCGATAGCAAGTGAACGATTTAAAGCTGTGAAGCAGTTGAGTGATGCTGGGTTGTTTGTAGGAATTTTATTTACACCATGGTTACCATTTATTACGGATACAGAAGAGAATGTCCGTACGCTTGTTAAACAAGCACATGAAGCAGGTGCTCACTTTATCTATGCATCTACTGGAGTAACCTTAAGAGAAAATCAGATGGAGTATTATTTTCAACAATTAGATAAATTGTTTCCAGGATTGAGTGATAAATATCGACAGGTTTATCGTGGAAGATATGCATGTAATACGTTGAATAAGAATTTATATAAGATTTTTGAACAAGAATGCAAACGATATGGTATGCTTTATAAAATGCAAGATATTATCAATGCTTATAAAAAACCAAGAGGAATTGTTCAAGAAAGCTTGTTTTAATATGTTGAGAGAAATGTAGAATTTTGTTATTATATGCAATATAGAGGTATTTATATGGAAAGATTCAAAATAAAAAATATAGACATAGGAAGTGGAAAAACAAAGATATGTGTTCCAATTACAGGAACAACACAGGATGAAATAATTAAAAATGTAAAAGCTATAGCAAAAACACATGCAGATATGGTAGAATGGCGTAGTGATTATTATGAAGATTGTCATGATATCAGTAAAGTTGTTGAAGTGTTGAAAATGATTAATGAATGTATTCCAGAGAAACCGCTTATTTTCACTTTCCGAACAAAATCGGAAGGTGGGCAAATCGCAATTACAGCACCAGAATATTTATTGCTTTATAAAACAGCGATGCTTAGTAAGAAAGTGGATTTTGTAGATGTGGAAGCACTTCGTGAAGAGGCAGTAATCAAAAATATTTTGAAGCATGCGAAAACGGCAGGAATTAAAGTGATTTTATCGCATCATGATTTTGCTTCAACACCACCTGAGGAAAAGATAGTTCAACGTTTAAAAATAATGAAAGAATTTGGTGCAGATATATGTAAGGTTGCATATATGCCAAGAAATGAAGCAGATGTACAAGCGCTTATCAGCGCAGCTGAAAATGCTAAACAAAATAATTTATTATTTATTGCGATATCTATGGGTGTGTTAGGCGAAGTTACAAGGATAAGAGCAAATGCACTTGGATCTTGTGTTACCTTTGCTTATGTAAATAAGGAGAGTGCACCAGGTCAAATTGATGTTGAAAAGTTATACAGTATATTGGAATAAATAAAAATTTATATGAAATAGAAATAAGGAAATAAGAATAGGATTTCAAAAGAAATACTATATTTATATTTAATGAAGGGCAAACTATCATCTTTTACTTTTTTTAGTTAAGATATGTTGCCCTTTTATTATGCAATAAAGGGGTGATAATCTTAACTATTTTAATTTTATATAGAAAAAAGTGTAAGATGTGAACCTTTTTGATGTAAAAAGTGTCTAATTAATGAAGGGATAATTATTTGGAAGTAAAGTAAATAGGAAGGAAGTGCAAATATGGAAATCGGATCAGATGTTATTCTAGCAGTAAAAACAGAAATCGAAAATATGCCAGTAAAATATAAATTTATTGCATTGCTTTGGTATTTTGAAGAATTTACTGTTGTAGACATTTCAAATATTTTGAATATTCCAGAAGAAATCGTGGAAATTAGAATTGATAAAGTAGAAAGTATGATTCGTCCTACAATTTTGGTAGAAGGAATGACTTCGGCAAGAAAGTATTCAAAACATTTTCCTGTTGTGGTTTCAAAGGCGTTTGATTTGATTATTAAGAGTTATCAGATGCCTGCTGAAACAGAGAGTAGAATATATGTAAACATTTTAAATACATGTCTTTCATAAAATGGAAAAAATATATATAGAAAAAAGTAGCAGATAGAACAACGTGTTTTATTTGCTTTTTATTTTGAAAATGAAAATTATGCTATTTAAGTGAAAAATAGCATAGAATATTACACAATTGTAAATACTTATGGTATGCTTTTAGTATGGAATTATTCTAATCAAAATTAGCAAATAGAAGATAAATGTTTATTTTTTTATAAAAAATGAACGAAAAGAATAATGAAATTGTCTAAATTAAGAGGAAATTTGAATTTATTAAGGAAATATGCTAATTTTGTTTTGAATAATAAAAAAAAGGGAGCACATAATGGGTAAAAAAAGTATTGATGTGAAATATGTAAAACGATTGAAACAAGGCGATCCTGAAGCTTTTGAAGAAATCTTTCGTTTTTATAAAGACTCTATATATTATTTTTCCTTAACCTTTTTGAAGAATCGAGCAGATGCGGAAGAAATTGTTCAAGAAACCTTTATAACAGCAATGAAAAATATTGGTTCTTTGGAAAAACCGGCATCATTTCATTCTTGGCTTCACAAAATAGCGTATAATAAATCAATGACCCTCTACAAAAAGAATAGCAAGAATGTACAACTAGATAGTGATTTTGATCTAGAAAACATGATTGAAGGAGAGGAAGGTCCAGCTGGTATGTTATCGCGTAATGAACTAATTTCAACTATAAAAACCGAAATTGAAAATATGCCTAATACATTAGTTCAGGTCGCACAATTGCGTTATTTTGAGGATTTTACAACCAGAGAGATTTCTGAAATAATGGATATTCCTGAAGGAACGGTTAAAACAAGGTTAAATAAAGTTAGAAAGATAATTCAACCAAAGCTTGATACAAAAGGGTTTTCTCCTGCAAAATATTTTTCATTTGCGTTTACACCAATAATGTTTAGTGCTTTCCAACAAATTATTGATTCACATACTTTGTCAAATGCAGTAGCAAATAAGATGTTTGAAAATATGTCAGTAGCAATTGGTGGAGCGGCAGGATTAGCTGCAAGTGCAGGCGCAGCAGCAGGTTCTGCAGGTGCAGGTGCATCAAATGCAAGCAATGGATTGCTTACAGCAGCCAAGGTTGCAGTGGCAGCTGTTGCTGGAGGGTCTGGTGTCTATGGAGTTTATAATGTAGTGCAATCAACAGGGCCTAATGTAGAGCAAATTTCATATTATAATGAAATAACGAATAAAGATATTGAGGTTGAAGTAATATTAAGTAAAAAAGAAAATGAAGAAGATATAAAAATATTGTATAATGGTAATGATGTAACATTTACTGCTGAAGACAAGACATTGACATTTGTAGCGAAAGCAAATGGTGAATATGTAGTAGAAGTTGGCGGAACACAAAATATATTTACAATTTCCAACATTGATAAACAATCACCGGAGTTGATATCTGTCGAAAAGAGTGGAAATAGTGTGGTATTTTCATATAATGATGATGTTTCAGGAATTGATTTTGAAAAATCATATATTACTGTAAGTACAGGGGAAAAAATAAGCTTACCAACTAATAACGTAATCAATGGTGATTATAGTGGTAGTATAAAAGTAAACTTATATGATAAAGCGGGGAATGTTGCAGAATATGAAGTAGATTTAGATGCATAATATAAATGGAGATGAATATGAAAAAAATAAGAAAAATAAAAATATTCTTTCTAATTGCAATAATGTTATTTGGAACCATTTTGGCGAGTAGCATTTTTCGTGCATCCATAAGTGCAGATGATGAAACTAAAGTACATGTAAATGTCTATAGTAATTTATATTATAATAACAATGGTAATTATGAGGATATTCCAGTAGAAGGATTACCTTATGAAGCAGATGTAGTATTAGAAATACATGCTTCTACAAAGAAAGAATATGAAACGGTAATTGATTATAAAGATAAAGTAGGAACAGTAGTATATTCATATTATGATGGAGTGTTAAAAATTGATGATCGCAATGCTACACAAGAAGAATATGAAGCATTTATTGGCAATGGGATGTCAGATGTACTTTCAAGTAAGGAAAGAATATATACTTTACATTTGAAATCAACAGGTGAAGATGAAGGGTTGATAACTTGTGGTATTAATTTTCTTTTTAGACATCCAAGTGGAACAATTAAATATTTGTATACATTGAAGCATAAAGGTTTATTTCATGGCGAAACATATGCTGTAAATTTTTATGATTATGATGGTTCTGTAATAAAAAGTGAACGTGTAAAACCAGGAACAGCTGTAGAAGTTCCAACGGTTAAAAGAGAAGGATATAATTTTCTTGGTTTCAATACGCTTGAAAATGGAACAGGTGAATATTATAAAGGTCAAGAAATAGTTGAAGATATGTCATTTTATGCTATTTATGAAAAAAAGATATATCGGGTAAATTATTATGTGGATGATGAATTATATACAACACGAGAAGTTGCTCATGGTGAAGATGCAGAAAATATTAAATTAAAAGACACAGCGAGTCGTAAATTTGTTGGATGGGACAAGAGCTTAAATAATGTTACTAGTGATTATGATGTACATGCAGTATTTAAAACAATTAAACCTATACCAAGTCCGCCAAAAGATGCAGAAAAACCAAGTACAGATACTTCTATAAAAGAAAAGGAAGTTATTGCGAAGCCAAGTGAGGCAGTAACCCCAAAAGCAGAAATAGAACAAAAAGAACCATCAAAAAAAGATGAAAAAAAGGCAGCGAAAGTAAAAGCTAAAATTAAAAAAACAAGTTCTATTGAAGGAAATGATACATTAGAAGCAGATAATAAAGCAGCTATAATAAATAATGATGATAATGCAGAGGTGATTGATTCAGAAGAGAAAGTATCAGCTTCTGTGGCAAGCAAAGAGGTGGGTTCATCAAAGGATGACACATTAATGAAACTATTGCCGTTTGCTGTTTCAACATTAAGCATGTTGGTATTGTTATTATTGACGGTAAAAAGTAAGATTTTTAAAAGATAAGTAAAAAAACTTATCTTTTTTTAAAAATAAATGAACGAAATGCTATTTTTACTTGTCTAAATAATGAGGTGGATAGAGAAGCTAGATGTATAAGAAACTTGATGCAATGAAAGAAGTAATAAATTTATGACCTAATATATTATGACCAAATATACTATACAACTTCTGGAGGGGCGTTATATATCGTAGATAAATAACTTGTATTATAATAATCAAAATTTTTAGACATTACACTCACATAATTGTTCATCGGAGGGGGATGAACCTAAGCGTATGGGAAGATAGGATTTTAGATAATAATTGAAATCTTATACATCTACAAGCATTGTTTAAGGCAGATTATTGAATTGAAAAGGAAAAGGTTCGTTTAACGAACTTTTTCCTTTTTATGCGAGGTGTTTTAATTGTATTTTTATAGCGAGTGTGGTATTACTATTGTGGGGAAAGCAAGGAGTAGTATGAAGAGGCGGCAGATTGATACAAAGTATATAAAGCAGCTTAAGGAAGGCGATGAGTCTGCTTTTAACAAGGTTTTTGATTTTTACAAGGATTCAATCTATTTTTTCGCATTGTCATATGTGAAAAATAGAGCGGATGCAGAGGAAGTAGTTCAAGAAGTATTTATTCAAGTATTAAAAAGTATACATACACTAAAGAAGCTTGATTCTTTTGGATCGTGGTTGCATAAAATTGCTTATTATATGGCGATTAGTATTCAGCGCTCAAAAGGAAATCAACATATCCAATTAAATGAAGAATACGATATAGAGAATATGGTAGTGGAGAAAGAAGGACCAGACAAGATGTTATCGAAGAATGAAATGGTGGAAAGGGTGCGTGAGGAGATCGAGAAGATGCCCCCCAAACTGACTAGGATAGCACAATTACGGTATTTTGAGGATTATTCAACAAGAGAAATTGCAGAAATTGTTGATATTCCAGAAGGAACGGTAAAATCAAGATTAAATAAAATAAGAAGAATGATGAAGCCGATTTTAGAGACAAATGGAATATCACCAAGCAAATATTTCTCATTTGCACTTACACCACTTATTGTGGAGGCAATGCAGTTGATAATGAATAAAAATAGTATGCCACAGGATGTAGGGGTTGGAATAAAATCACATGTATTAGCTAATGCTGGAAGCATATGGCAAGAGTTAGCGAGCAATGAAAGTGTTCGTCAGGGGTTATCAAATATGACCAAAGCAGGATTAGCTTTAGCTACAGGTGGAGCTGGACTAATAGGACTCAATGTTTTAAATGAACAACAAGGGATGCATATTGAAAAGGTGAATATACCAACTGAAATTTCTAAATATCCAATTGATGTGGAAATCCAAGTAGATAAAAACATTAATGATGAACATGTGGAAGTTGCCCATGAAAATGAAAACATCCACTTTGATGTGGAGAATGATAGACTCATTTTTGAAGCCAAAGAAGATGGTGATTATACAATTCAAGTAGATAATGATAAAATGATTATTCATGTAGAGAATGATGGAAGGAAACCACCTATATTTGTAGAAGTAGAACAAACAGAAGGTGGAATTCAATTGAATGTAGTAAAAGGCGAACGAATTTTGAATTATGATGATTCTTATATTATCTATCAAGGAGAGCAATATTCTTTTGATGAGCATGGTTTTATAGAAGGTGAGTTTGAAGGCGATATTCAGATTTATATTGTTGAAGAGGATGGACCAACAACCCAAATTCACCAACAAATTTAATATTAAAAAAAGGCAATTACTAGATGGTAATTGCTTTTAACGTTTTTTTAGATTTGCCAATTTTGAGGTTCTTTGTTTCTGTTTTAATTTTTTCCAATTAGAGGCCAATGCTTTTTCATATTGGCTATTTTCATTTGGGTGATAGAAAGATTCATTCTTTAGCTCATCAGGCAAATATTGTATTTGATCTACTAGATCTAGTCGTGAATAATCATATTTATCCTCTTCCTTCATGCCTACAGGAGTAAGACGTAAATAAGATGGAACAGGATATGCATGATTTTTGATATGTGGCTTCACATTATCAATAGCATTGATTGCAGATTTACTCTTTGGTGACAAGCAAAGATCAATGATTGTATGAGCCAATGGGATGCGACCTTCAGGAAATCCAACTCGTTTGGATGCATCAATTGCCTGAATGCATCGACTTACAGCAGCTGGATTGGCGAGACCAATATCTTCATAAGCGGTTACGAGAAGCCTTCGTTCAATAGATTCTAAATCGCCAATTTCAATAAGAATTGCTAAATAGTATAGTGCTGCATCCACATCACTTCCACGAATAGATTTTTGAAAAGCACTCAGCAAATCATAATGATAATCTCCATCACTATCAGAACTGATGTTAGGAATAAAGGCATACTTCTCTACTAGCTCTTCATCAATATCATTGCTAGCAACACTACAGATTTCTAAAATATTCAAAGCATAACGAATATCTCCATTGCTTTGGGTTGCAATAAGCGCTAATGCTTTATCAGATATCTTTACTTTATCATTTAATCCATCCGGGCTTTTTACAGCTCGTTTTAATGCTTCAACAATATCCTCTTTTTGTAACGCTTTGATTTCAAAAAGATGGGTACGACTACGAATTGCTGGATTGATTGAAAATAAAGGGTTTGCCGTTGTAGCACCAATCATGATAATACTACCATTTTCAATATGTGGTAATAAAAGATCTTGTTTATCTTTATTTAAGCGGTGAACTTCATCAATGATGACAATCATCCCAGGGAAGAATTTTGCTTCTTCAAAGATGATATCCAATTCTTTTTTATTTCCAGTTACAGCATTAAACAATCGATATTTTATATCCAATTCATTTGCTAAAACCATTGCTAGAGTAGTTTTACCAGTTCCTGGAGGTCCATAAAAAATCATTGAAAACAATTGTTTTTCTTCTAAACAGCGAGTAATTATTTTGTTTTCTCCAATTAGATGTTTTTGCCCGATGATATCCTCTATTTTTTGAGGACGCATTCGAAACGCTAAAGGTTTTTTTATCGTATTTTCCATATATCTATTTTATCATACTATTACAAAAATAAATGCTCAATTAAGATTTTGATACCTAAAAAGACAAGAATGGAGCCACCGAATATTTCAGCATATTTTTGAAAGATAGTACCTAATTGTTTACCCATAAATACACAAAATAAACTTAATATAAATGTAACGATACCAATAATGGAACTTGCATAGATAATATTAACATTTAAAAAAGCAAAACTAACACCTACTGCAAGTGCATCAATACTAGTAGCAATACCTAAGACGATGATATCTTTAAAGGTAAGTGATGTATCACATTTTTCTTCTTTCATTGTCAATGATTCCTTAATCATTTTAATACCTATAATAAATAATAAAATAAAGGCAATCCAGTGATCTATACTTTGGATATATGAGGTGAACTTTGTTCCACATAGATATCCAATAATTGGCATAAGTGCTTGGGAAAACCCAAATGTAAAAGCAAGAATAAAGGCGTATTTTTTTGTTTCTTCTTTTTTAAAACACATTCCTTTAGCAATGGATACAGCGGATGCGTCCATAGCTAAACCAACGCCGGTTAAAATAATTGTAATAATATCCATAATAATGTCTCCTTTTAAGAAAAAAAGACTTATACGAAAAAATCGTATAAGTCTCGTTTTTTACAATAAGCCAGATCTGAAAAGATCAATATGTTGACTTAAACACTTGTCGAAAGACAAGATAACTACTCCCTTATGACTATGCTATTATATCAATATTTAAAAGAAGATTCAATGAAAAGTTTCTTTCCAACATTTATGGTATAGTAAAGGCAGGTGATAAAAATGAAACAAATTCGTTATGGTATTCTTAGTGCAGCAACGATTGCACCAAGATTTATGAAAGGTGTAGAACTTAGTAAATATGGTGTGTTAGAAGCAGTAGCTTCTAGAGATTATAAAAGAGCGGAAGAGTTAGCAAATCGTTTTCATATTAAAAAAATATATGCTGATTATGATGCATTGTTTATGGATGAAGAAATCGATATTATCTATATTCCAACACCAAACTTTTTACATTATGAGCATTGTATGAAAGCTTTGAAAGCTGGTAAACATGTTGTTTGTGAGAAGCCTTTTATGTTGGAGGAAAAGCAGGCTAAAGAGGTTTTTGCTTATGCTAAAAAGAAACATCTCTTTGTTATGGAAGCACAGAAATCAGTGTTTTTACCAATTACAAAATGGTTGAAGCAAGCAATCTTAGAAGAATTGATAGGAACAATCGATTTTGTTCGTCTATCTTCGTATTATGCAGCAGGGGATGATAAGAGTAACTGGATGTATAGCCATCAAAAGGGTGGTGGGGTTTTTTATGGAAGTGGAAGTTATACAATTGAATATATGAAATATTTGTTTGATAAACCGATTGTTTCTTCGCAAGGAAGTGCGTTAATTGGACCAACGGGAGTGGATGAAATAGGAACAATAAATCTAAATATAAATAATCAACATTTAGTGACAACAACGATTTCTAGATATGCTCCACTAGAGCAGGAAGCAATTTTCTATGGTCGTATAGGAAAGATTAAAATACCATATTATTGGCGTCCTAAACAAGCAATTATTGAATATAATGATGGAGAAAGTAAACTTATTGAAATGGATTTTGAAAGTGAGTTTGTGTATGAAGTAGATCATATTAATGAATGTCTTGATAAGGGTCTATTAGAGAGCCCTATTATGCGACAAGAAATCACTTTGGAATGTATAAAAATCATTGAAGATATTGTAAGAAAAGGGTATCGATAATTGTTTAGCACTTCAATTGACAAAGCGCTAATACAGAGTATACTATAGAATTGTAGTTAGGGTATATACTCTAACGGTAAGTATTTTATTTTGGAAGGAAAAGAGGCGATATTTATGAAATTCTTACCAAGTTTTAACGTATTTGATGATGTGTTTGATGATGCATTCAGAGGTTCATTCTTTAGTAAACCAGCTACTAATATGAAAACAGATATTAGTGAAAAAGATGGAAACTATTTCTTGAATATGGAGTTGGCAGGTTATGATAAAGATGATATCAAAATTGCATTAAAAGATGGTTACTTAACCGTAACAGCAACTAAAAAAATGAATGATGAAAAGAAAGATGATGAAGGAAATGTGATTCGTCAAGAGCGATACAGTGGTACATGCTCACGTAGCTTCTATGTATCTGATGCAGTAAAAGAGGATGATATTAAAGCTAAATTTGAAAATGGTGAGCTAAAGATCACCGTTCCAAAAGCAGATAAAAAAGAAATTGAAACAAATAAATACATTTCAATCGAATAAAGAAAGCCAGGTACTATCTGAAGTGCACCCCGTTATTTGGACACCCAAATAAAAGGAGGTGCATTTTTATATGTCGAAGTTACTAAGAGAACAGAAGATACAATTATACAAAG
>NZ_JAQFIQ010000028.1 GCF_029504745.1 Breznakia sp. PF5-3
TTTTAACATTTCAAGACAAACCTTAAAGAAGCTCAATTTATTACCTGTTTGTAACGTTTTTTAATACTTTAGGTATTCCTTAGTTGAATTAAGCGAATTAAATTAATCTATTGCTTATAATTTGACATCAATATCATCCTTGCATATACTATTCATATACCCCCATGGGGTGTTAGGGAGGAAACCATGAAACAAAAGTTTGATATTACAGGAATGACGTGTTCGGCATGTGCAAATCATGTGGAAAAAGCTGTCAATAAACTTCCTGGTACAAATAATACAAATGTCAATCTGATGCAAAATGTATTACAGATTGATTACGATAACACGCAAACTACCCCTGATGATATAAAGCAGGCTGTTGAACATGCCGGCTATGGAATTTCTGAACAGGGAAAGATAGAGGTATCTTCAAAAGATAATAAGCTTGAAAAAGCTGCACATGATATGAAGGTGCGTTTAACATTTTCCATAATTTTATTAATTCCACTCATGTATATCTCTATGGGGCATATGCTAGGTTTACCATTACCTGATTTCTTGTCAGGTTTACACAATGCCATTACATATGCAATGGTTCAATTTTTGATTACCTTAATAATTATTTATTTGAATCGTTCTTATTTTATTAATGGCTTTCGTGCTTTGATTCATCGTGCACCTAGCATGGATTCTTTAATCGCAATTGGTTCCAGTGCAGCCTTACTTTATGGTATCTATGCAATCATTCAAATGGGTCTAGGTTTAGCTTACCAAGACTGGAACTTAGTTGAGCAATATCATATGGATTTGTACTTTGAGTCTGCTGGTACCATCGTTACATTGATAACCGTAGGAAAATACTTGGAATCTAGATCAAAAGGAAAGACCAATGATGCAATTAAGAAATTAATGGATCTTTCCCCTAAGGTTGCTATCGTTGAACGTAACGGAAAAGAAATGGAAGTAGCAATTGAAGAAGTTGTCAAAGACGATATTATTATTGTGAAAAGTGGAAGTACCATTCCTGTTGATGGAGTTATCATTGAAGGATCTGCAACTATCAACGAAGCGGCAATTACAGGAGAAAGTCTTCCTATCGAAAAAACTATCAATGCTAATGTTACAGGCGGTACCATCAGCGTGAGCGGTTTCTTTAAAATGCAAGCTACCCGTGTGGGAGAAGATACAACTTTATCACAAATTATAAAACTAGTGGAAGATGCAAATGCGAGTAAAGCACCAATTGCTAAGCTTGCTGATAAAGTAAGTGGTGTCTTTGTACCAATTGTAATTGCAATTGCAATCATTGCTACAATTACTTGGTTACTTCTTGGATATTCTGTTAGCTTTTCTTTATCCATTGGTATTGCTGTTCTAATTATTAGTTGTCCTTGTGCTTTGGGACTAGCTACACCAACTGCCATTATGGTAGGAACAGGAAAAGGTGCCGAATATGGTATTTTATTCAAAACTGCGGAAAGCTTAGAGTCAATGAAAAATGCGGAAGTTGTCGTCCTTGATAAAACAGGAACGGTAACAAAAGGAAAACCCATTGTTACTGATATCGTAGTAAATGATAGTATAAGTGAAAAAGAATTACTACAAATAGCCCTTAATATTGAAAATGCTTCTGAACACCCACTTGCGCAAGCAATTAGCACATATGCTAAGGAAAAGAATTTAGAAGCACAAAAATTAGATACATTTGAACAAATTCCTGGACAAGGTATCAAAGCTTCACAAAATGGAAAACAGTATTTGGCAGGAAACGAAAAAATGATGAAAGCTTTCCAAGTAAATTTAGAAAAATTTTCAGATACTGCTGCGGCAATGGCAAACATTGGTAAAACGCCACTTTATTTTTGTGAAGATAATCATATATTGGGGTTAATTGCTTTAGCTGATACTGTAAAAGAAAATAGCAAACAAGCAATTCAAGAATTACAGAATATGGGGATTGATGTTGTTCTTTTAACTGGAGACAACAAAAAGACCGCACAAGCAATTGCTAATCAAGTTGGTGTGCATACGATAATCTCTGATGTACTTCCTCAAGAAAAAGAAAAACATATACGTGAGATCAAAGCGCAAAATAAACATGTTATTATGGTAGGAGATGGAATCAATGATGCTCCTGCACTTGCTAGGGCAGACGTTGGTTTAGCAATTGGTGCTGGGACTGATATTGCAATTGACAGTGCCGATGTTGTATTGATGAAAAGTGATTTGCTTGATGTTGTAACAGCAATTCAATTATCACATGCAACTATACGTAATATAAAACAAAATTTATTCTGGGCATTTATTTACAATACGATAGGAATTCCAATTGCCGCAGGTTTATTTTATCCAGCCTTTAATCTAACACTAAACCCAATGCTTGGATCTGCAGCAATGAGTTTATCATCTTTGTTTGTCGTATCGAATGCATTGCGATTACGCTTTTTTAAACCGAATACAAACAACCGAATAAAAGTTAAAGCAACAAAAGGAGAAACAAGAGTTATGAAAAAAATTATGTATATTGATGGAATGTCATGTAAACATTGTGAAGGACGAGTTAATGAAGCCTTAAATGCAATTGATGGTGTAGATGCTAGTGTAGATCTAGATAATAACTTAGCTAATATAACGTTACACAAAGACGTTAGTGATGATACACTTAAAAATGCTGTAGAAGATGCTGGTTACACTGTCACTTCAATCAAAGCAGGATAACTTATGAAAGCTGATAGCAAGCAGGTCAAACGGTTACTAAAAACCGCTAGAGGTCAAATTGATGGTGTTTTAAAAATGATTGATGATGATAAATATTGTATTGATATTGTAAATCAAATTATGGCAAGTAGTGCCATCTTAAATAAAGCAACAAAAGAAATATTACATGCTCATATCAATGGATGCATAAAAGAAAGCTTTGAATCCAATGATGAAGCATTTCAAGAAAAGAAAATTCAAGAGCTTCTATCTGTAATTGATAAGATTGCCAAATAAAAAGAGATTGATTGTAATCAGTCTCTTTTTATTTATATTATTTGTTTGTAAACTTATCTTCTTCAGGTGCAAATTGAGCTTGTGGGAAACCACACACTGGACAAATACCAGGAGCATCTGTTCCTTCATGATGATAACCACAAATTGCACATACCCATGTAGTAGGAGCATCTTTTTTAAATACTTTTCCTTCTTCTACATTTTTAAGCAATGCAAGATACCTTTCCTCATGTCCTTTTTCAATTTTTGCTACTTGTTCCATTTGGAAAGCAATTTTTGTAAAGCCTTCTTCCTTTGCTGTTTCAGCCATGTGTTTATACATGTCTGTCCATTCATAGTTTTCACCTTCAGCAGCTTGTTTTAAATTATCCGCTGTTGTATGGATATCTCCACCTTGTAAAGCTTTAAACCATAGCTTAGCATGTTCTTGTTCATTTCTTGCTGTTTCTAAGAAAATATCAGCAATTTGTTCCATACCTTCTTCTTTTGCTTTTTGAGCAAAATAAGTGTATTTGTTTCTTGCCATTGATTCCCCAGCAAATGCATCCAATAAATTTTTTTCTGTTTTTGATCCTTTTAAGTCCATGTTCTTTCCTCCGTTATTTGCAATTTCTGCAGACTCCTTTAAAGATGATATCATGACCATCAATCTTTCCAATAACTTCATTGTCAGATATCGTTTTGTCCAATTCTAATTTGTAAGGTTCATCTAAATCATACAACGTTTTACATTTTTCGCAATAAAAATGATAATGCGGATTACATGTTTTATCATATACATACCGTTCTTGTGGTAATGCAATTTTCTTTACTTTCTGTAAATCTTCAAGAATCCCTAAATTGCGATAAACCGTTGCTAGTGATATCTTCTTCTCTTCCTTATTTATATTTTCATAAATCTCTTCTGCACTGACATGTGCATTAATGCCTTGCATATATTCAAGAATAAGTTCACGTTGTTTAGAATTTTTATACGTCATAGTCACCCCCAAATTAAGAACTATTCTTATTATAACATATAATTTCTAGGAATCAATACAAATTAAGAACAATTCTTAATTTGTATTATCATAAAAAAATATGAATCAAATAAAAAACCTCTCAAGATTCTTACTCAGAGGTTTAAAGCTATAACTCATTCATTATTAAATTTATTTAAATATTATAAAAATATCTTTACTGATGATGTCGCCACCTTTAAATGGTCCCAAAATTCTAGAATCTCTTGATATTCGTCGATTATCACCACACAAAAAATATTCATTATCTCCTAATACAATAGGTCCATAATCAGAAGTAAAATTAATAGCTCCTGCATTTGTTTGTTCTTTTACATAATCATCATCAAGAAAGTATTCTTCAACTGGATTTCCATTAACATAAAGGATATCATCCCGATATTGTATCGTTTCTCCTGGTAAACCAACTACTCGTTTAGCAAGATTCTTTTTTTCACTTTCATCATAGACAGTTACAATATCAAAACGTTTTAGTTCACCAAAATGACGATTCACAATTCCCGTCACACCTATCTCTCCATCTTCCAATGTTGGATACATGCTATCGCCATTGACATAAATAGGACGAATAACACAAGTAAGTACCAACAAAGTAACAATTGTAATTGGAAAAACAAGTTGAAGTATCCTTAAAATTTCAAGTTTTCGGTTGCTCTTTTTAATATCTTTTTTTATTTCTAAAATTCTATTTGATTGTTTCATATAAACATCACCAACCTTACCTATTTTTATAACTTCTTTTTCTTTTATATAGTATCATAAATACAATACTTCCTAAAAGCAATATAAGAATATTAATTTTTATACTGTCACCAGTATTTATCTTATTTGTATTTCCATTTATAGGATCATTCACATCAAGTTGTAAACGAAATATAATCTCATCGTCTTCTTTTGCTGTATACAATCCTGCATTATCTTCATTTAACGCTTTTATGTCCAAAACATTTCCATCAATAATTTTTTCACTACCACTTGATGCACTTTGAAAGTACCAAGTAACATTATGATGTTCACTTACATCTGTTGACTCCATTCCTTGCACTTTGCTCCACATATCTTGTTCATAAACATATGTAGGACTTTCCATAAAACGAAGATCAACAAAAAGCGAATCTCCAATATTTTGCCCATGGAAGTATACACCGTTTTGAAGTTGTTCATCTTTTACTTCGATATCATTCACAACTGCATGTAATGCATTTCCTTCATACATTATAAGTTTTGTAGAAGTATTACCTAAAACCCCTGAAGATAATAAGTTTGCATATTTCTCTGATGATCCATCAGGAACAACAATTTTCTTCAAATTGCTACAATCCAAAAAGGCATTTTTCCCAATATAATTAATCGTACCAGGAATACTTATCTCTTCTAGTTCTTTACTCCCAAGAAAAGCTTCACTTTCAATCGATGTCACTGTTCTCTTTTTATACACCTTCGGAATATCCACCTTTGAATCAAAACTCAAATAGCCGATGATTTGATAATCTTCATCAGCCAATTGTTGATATTTAAAGTTATGGTCTTTACTAATAGCTCCAGTTGGTGTAGTAATCTGTGATATGCTTACAAAGATAAGCACTAGAAATATAAAAACTAAGATTGTCTCCCTTAAAAATACCCTTTTTATTCCTCTCATACACTATTCAGATACAGAATCTGTTGTTGAATTCCCTTCACCTATTTTCATAGTTCCAGAGATTTTTGCACCTTTTTCAATGTCAATATAAACAGCAGAAATATCTCCTAAAATCATAGCTTGACTTGAGAAAGAAATATCCGCTTTTGCAGTAACATTTCCTTCAATAGATCCATTGATTTCCATCGCTCTTGCTTGTACATTTCCTTTCACAAAAGTATCCTCACCAATATAAACGTCATTATTAACATTTATATTACCAACAACTTTTCCACTATGTAAATTCAAAGACTGTGCTGTCACATCACCTGTAACAAGTGCATTTTCATCAAATTCAACACTTTTTCCACAAGTAAGATTTCCTCGAATTTCACCTCTTACAATAAGTGGTGTTTCAACACTCACATTCCCATCAATTACTAAGCCATTTCCAAATACAGAATATTCTTCTGAACTTGATGTTGAATGCCCCATATTTGCATTATTATCATTAACATTTTCATTATTCAAATCATTGTTATAATCCATTTTTCTTTCCTCCCTGTCAGAAACTACTTTTTCTTTCTTTATTTCTTTGACCATTGTAGGCTTATACTTTCTATTTGCAAACGAAGTCACTGGGCTCACTTCTTTAACTACCTCTTTTTCTTTCGGTGTATCGTCAATTGTGTTTACAGGACTAGTAACTTTCTTAATATCTTGTTTTGGATATTTAGACTGAATTAATATTCCTTCAACATCATTATTTAGCGCATATATTTTTTCACTTTCATTTTCAATGATTTCATTTATATATGCTAACACCGATGTGACATCCCTCAAGTCATAATCATCTAGTGCTTGTTCATTAAGAGATAAAATTATCGAATTGCACCCCATTAACATTTCCGATAATGAATTAAATCTACTTTCAATATGTTTTTGTTTTAACAACTCTGAAATTTCTCGATCATGTTTCGATATTTCTTTCAGTTGCTCCCACTCTTTTGAAAATAATTTATCGGATAATTCTTCGTAAGCAACTTTAGAAAGTTCTAACTCCTTTATATATTTCGTCTTTAATATTTTGCGAATCAAAAATGTTACTACAAATACTGCAACAAGCAAAATAAGAAGCGTTGCTATAAATGGAACAGAAAAAATATTTACAGCTGCTACAAAATTAACCATATATTCTCCTTTCTTTACTTACTATCATAATTTAGTCGCTTAAAAGCCTTTTAAGGTTCACTATTTCCAGTATAAAGTGTATTTTTACCATCATTTACCCGAAAAAGCTATGTTCTTTCATGCGAGTGCCCCATAATTATATTAGTCTCTATATACATTATAATATAATTTAAATTATTCGCCCAATCATATTATCATTTATATTATAGGTTTTAATATAAAAATATGCAAATACTATTCGTATTTGCATATCGTAATTTTTCCAAAATATAATATATGTTCAATAAATCATGTTTCATTTATAAATTTTTAAAAATCAATTTCGGCTGTGTAATAGTAATTAATTACTACTGGATCTGTTGATTTTTCCAATACAAAATCTCCACGATCTGCTCCTTGATAAGAGCTTTCTGTCAAGTCTCCAAATTTATATTTATAGTCTTCAATAACGATTGTTGTTCCTACTTCTAAAGTAACGACTTCTTCTTTATAAACTCGATATTCCTCACCAAGACCTTCTGTATCTACCCAGTGGCGAATGATAATATCTTCTGTGTAATAAGTTGCGGCATTTGAGAAAACAACTTTATGGGTTCCACTTTTCTTTAATTGTGTCGCTTCTTTTCCTTTACAACATGCTTCATTTGTACGGTATCCAACAATGTTTCCATCCTTGAAGTTTGCACTATATGGATCCCCAATCAAACCTTGACCATTATAGTAAATTCCTGCAGGTTCAGAATACCATTGATAGTTACCCATATAACACATATTTCTATTTACTGTTGGATACATAGCTGTAACATCAACAGCAACATCATCTGTAACAACCAATCCAGAATTTAAATATATTTCTTGAACCATTGCTCCACAGTATGCTCTTAACATTTGTTTATCTGCTTGTAATGCTGAAACTCCACTATAGATATTACGTGAAATTCCAGTAATTGAACTACCTGCACCTTCAGCTTGGATATGAGCAATTTGTGTTCTTGCTCCACAACTTCCACCTTCACCACTAACAGTTGCACCTTTCCACGCATAGATATCTCTGTATGCCCAAATTCCTGTGCTATCAGCTCCTGATGCATAACCATATATTGATGCTGAATAATATGGTTTGATATCGTTATAACACCAAATACCATAATTTATTCCATACCCAGAAATTGATCCACCTTCCATTTGAATTTCGTTATATACACGAATTCCAGCTGTAGTTCCTGTTGCACTAACCGTTCCAACACCATTTTTAGTATATTTAAATGCTTTTAAATGACCACCAACATTAATACCAAATTCATCTGCTGTATTAGCATTCAAAGCTCCACTACCTCTAAACTCTAAGTCTTTTTTTGTATAAATAGAGTTCACATTTACTGGTACTGTATTATTTAAATATATTTTTTGATCTCTTGAACTATAAATTACTGCATTTTCATTCAATAAATAAGTTCCTTTTTTAGTTGAAAGAATGTTACTACCATCCTTTTGTGTTGTTATTGTTGCATCATATCCTTTCAAGTCAATATTTCCACTTAAAACTGCATAGCTTGATGCATCCGCTTTAAATGAAAACGTTAAGACTGAAAAAACCGAAAAAATACTTAACATCACCATAAAACTTTTAAACATTTTGCGCTTCATCATAATTTCTTCATTTCCCTCGCTTTCATATGTATTTTTGGATTTATTTACATATATCAAAAGTATGTCGCGCAAGTCCTAAAAAAGGTTTTCTTTTTTCTAAAAAAAGTTGTTTTTTTCATAATTGTTGAACACCTAGTACATATATTAATTTATCATGTTTTCTTTTTTCTTCTTATCGATAAAAAGCAGGTATAAAATATATCATTTATACCTGCATTCATTTATAGCTATTTATTCAATTTTTCCACAACTATATTCTTCTGCCTCTAATTCTTTTACTAGCTTTTTGATGTTTTTATATTCTTTTATTCCTAATTCTTTAACATCACCTTCACTTGCTTTACTTGGATCAATTTCTATTTTCACTGATAATTTCTTTTTCTTCTTATCAACTGAAATATCAAATTCTAACCCTTTTTGCTTTTTGTTTGGATTTATATAGTCATTCTTATAAAGTTCTTCTAACTCTTCAATTTCATAATCTTCGAACAAGTAATCTGCTAATGCAGCCTCTCTTGTCACGATAATTTTTTCTACTTTTTTATCACCATCGTATGTAGCTGTTACTTCGTCTACAATTTCTGATGATCCATAATCCAATTTACAAGTTACTTCTTTCGCTTTGCTTTCGCCTCCGCATCCTGCTAATACTAGTATTAGACTAAATATCATTACTACTTTTTTCATCTATAAGCCTCCTTCGCTTCATCTGATGTTATTTTCCTTCCCATAATTTATCATCATTAGGAAGCAAAGGAATATCTAAGATATTCCTTTCACTCTTATTACTATTCTTCCTCTTCTTTTTTTCTTTTCACTAAGTAAATCACACTCATAAACGATATGATTCCCATTGCGAATAAACTATTTAAATTCGTATCATCACCTGTTGTTACAGCTGTACTTGGTTTTGATACAGTTGGAGGTGTTACAGATGGTTTTCTTCCTGGTGTTACAGTCACCTTAATCACTGTTGCATATTCTACACCTTCATGTTCAACACTCAACTTCACATCGTATACTCCACCAAGAATTGTACTTCCCTTAACTACTCTTAAGTGTTCTTGGTGTACAGCTATCGATTCTTTTGTTGGTGCCAATGCCCTAGTTTTTGAATTTATGATTACATCTGCTTCTGACAATTCTAATACTTTTGCTTCATTCATGTTTGATGCTTCAGCATGTGAAATTGTGAAATCTTTCGCTGTAATATCTAGAGCTGTTTTCGTTACATTTACATTCACTGTAACTTTTGTTGTTGGTTCTTTCACTACATGGAATGTTACTTGATATACACCAGCTTCTCCTATTACATTATGACTCTCTACTTCAACTTTTGCGCTTGAAAGATCTTTCTTCAACCATGCCTCTGCTTCTGTTAAAGCAATCAATTGATCATTTGTAATTGTTTCTGCTGTGTGTGAGTTTATTGTAATATGGTTTGCCCCAATATAATATTTATCACCTTTCACAATCACATCTTTTGCTTTTACCTTAATTTTAATAGTTGCTTTTGTATCTTTTTCTTCATCCACATAGAATGTTGCTGTGTAATCACCTTCAGCCGCCTTAAAGTCTGTTGTTTCCAACTTCACTGTTCCTGCACTCATATCTTTACGTTTGAATGCTTCCGCTTTTGATAACTCAATTAATTTTGTATTGTCACTAATTGCTTCTGCTTCTGCTAGTGTCATCACTAAATTGTTGGCAACAATTGTATATTCATCTCCGTGTTCGATAACATTTCCATCTTTTACTTTGATTTTGATTGTTGCTTTTGTATCTTTTTCTTCATCCACATAGAATGTTGCTGTGTAGTCACCTTCAGCGGCCTTGAAGTTTGTTGTTTCAAGTTTTACAGTTCCAGCACTCATATCTTTACGTTTGAATGCTTCTGCTTTTGATAATTTAATTAACTCATTGTTATTTTTAATTGCTTCAGCTTCTTCCAATGTCATTACTAAATTGTTAGCTCCGATTGTGTATTCATCTCCGTGCTCAATTACATCTTTATCGATTACTTTGATTTTAATCGTTGCTTTTGTTGCTTTTTCTTCATCTACATAGAACGTTGCTGTATAGTCACCCTTAGCCGCCTTGAAGTTTGTTGTTTCCAACTTCACTGTTCCAGCACTCATATCTTTGCGCTTGAATGCTTCTGCTTTTGATAACTCAATTAATTTCGTATTGTCACTAATCGCTTTCGCTTCATCTAGTGTCATTACTAAGTTGTTTGCTCCGATTGTGTATTCATCTCCGTGCTCGATTACATCTTTATCGATTACTTTGATTTTAATCGTTGCTTTTGTTGCTTTTTCTTCATCTACATAGAATGTTGCTGTGTAGTCACCTTTCGCTGCTGTAAAGTTTGTTGTTTCAAGTTTTACTGTTCCAGCACTCATATCATCACGATTAATTGCTACAGCTTTTGATAACTCAATTAATTTCGTATTGTCAGTGATTGCTTTTGCTTCATCTAATGTCATTACTAAGTTGTTTGCTCCGATTGTATACTTATCTCCATGTTCGATTACATCTTTATCGATTACTTTGATTTTAATCGTTGCTTTTGTATCTTTTTCTTCATCTACATAGAATGTCGCTGTATAGTTACCTTTCGCTGCTGTAAAGTTTGTTGTTTCCAGCTTCACTGTTCCCACACTCATATCTTTACGTTTGAATGCTTCTGCTTTTGATAACTCAATCAGTTTTGTATTGTCACTAATTGCTTTCGCTTCATCTAGTGTCATTACTAAGTTGTTTGCAACTAGTGTATATTTATCTCCGTGTTCAATTACATTTCCATCTTTTACTTTGATCTTAATAGTCACTTTCGTTGCTTTTTCTTCATCTACATAGAATGTTGCTGTATAGTCACCCTTAGCTGCTGTAAAGTCTGTTGTTTCAAGTTTTACTGTTCCTGCACTCATATCTTTACGTTTGAATGCTTCTGCTTTTGATAACTCAATCAGTTTCGTATTGTCACTAATTGCTTTCGCTTCATCTAGTGTCATTACTAAGTTGTTTGCTCCAATTGTATACTTATCTCCGTGTTCGATTACATCTTTATCGATTACTTTGATTTTTACTGTTACTTTCGTTGCTTTTTCTTCATCTACATAGAATGTTGCTGTGTAATCACCCTTAGCTGCTGTAAAGTTTGTTGTTTCAAGTTTTACTGTTCCTTTGCTTAGGTCTTCTAACTTCCATGCTTCTGCTTTCGCTTTTTTAACTAACTCACTGTTGTCTGTCATCGCTTTCGCTTCATCGACTGTCATTACAATGTTGCTAGCTACTAGTGTATACTTGTCGCCTTCTTTGATTACATCGCCATCTACTACTTTCGCGATTGCTTTCACTTCATCTTTTGGATCCGTTGCTGCTTTCACTTTGATAACTACTTCGTAATCTTTGACTTCTGCTTTATATCCACCATTGTCTTTCACCATCAAGTCTGCACTTGGTACTGGCAATCCTGTTGCGATTGACCATGCTTTTGCTTCTGTCTTTTCTAAGATTTCAGCGTCTGTTCCGGTTACATCATCTTTCAAGATTACATAGTTATGTAAGTCATATGCATAATCTTTTCCTACATACAATCCTACTGCTACTACTCTTGATTTCTTAACTGTATTGTAGTCACTGTCAGTTACACTGTATTCTACTACATACATTCCTTTTTTCGATGTATCTACAGTTCCTGTTGATATTACTTTACTTGTAATATCTTTATCTTCTTCATCGTATGCACTAACTCCATGTTTGTAGTCATATGCATCCCCAATATTTAAACTCATGAATTCTGGATTCACTGTTAATACTGGCGCATTTCCGTTCACTACTTTTACAGCTACACGAACTTCTGTTGCTGGTTCTTCTGCTACATAGAATGTAACATAGTATGTTCCTACGGTTCCTTCAACATTGTGTGTTTTCACTTTTACTGTTCCTGCACTCATGTCTTTACGTTTGAACGCTTCTGCTTTTGTAAGATCAATCAATTGATCATTAGTAATACTTTCGGCAACACTTCTTGTGATTTCAATGTTGTTAGCTCCGATTGTATACTTATCTCCATGTTCGATTACATCTTTATCGATTACTTTGATTTTAATCGTTGCTTTTGTATCTTTTTCTTCATCTACATAGAATGTCGCTGTGTAGTCACCTTTTGCTGCTGTAAAGTTTGTTGTTTCAAGTTTTACTGTTCCTGCACTCATATCATCACGATTAATTGCTACAGCTTTTGATAACTCAATCAGTTTTGTGTTGTCAGTGATTGCTTTCGCTTCATCGACTGTCATTACTAAGTTGTTAGCTCCGATTGTATACTTATCTCCGTGTTCGATTACATCTTTATCGATTACTTTGATTTTAATCGCTGCTTTCGTTGCTTTTTCTTCATCTACATAGAATGTTGCTGTGTAGTCTCCATTAGCTGCCTTGAAGTTTGTTGTTTCAAGTTTTACTGTTCCCACACTCATATCTTTACGTTTGAATGCTTCTGCTTTCGATAACTCAATCAGTTTTGTATTGTCACTAACCGCTTTCGCTTCATCTAGTGTCATTACTAAGTTGTTGGCAACGATTGTATATTCATCTCCATGTTCAATGACATTTCCATCTTTTACTTTGATCTTAATTGTTACTTTCGTCGCTTTTTCTTCATCCACATAGAATGTTGCTGTGTAGTCACCTTCTGCTGCCTTGAAGTTTGTTGTTTCAAGCTTTACTGTTCCTGCACTCATATCTTTACGTTTGAATGCTTCTGCTTTCGATAACTCAATCAGTTTTGTATTGTCACTAACCGCTTTCGCTTCATCTAGTGTCATTACTAAGTTGTTTGCTCCGATTGTATACTTATCTCCATGTTCGATTACATCTTTATCGATTACTTTGATTTTTACTGTTACTTTCGTTGCTTTTTCTTCATCCACATAGAATGTTGCTGTATAGTCTCCCTTAGCTGCTGTAAAGTTTGTTGTTTCAAGTTTTACTGTTCCTTTGCTTAGGTCTTCTAACTTCCATGCTTCCGCTTTCGATAACTCAATCAGTTTTGTATTGTCACTAACCGCTTTCGCTTCATCGACTGTCATTACAATGTTGCTAGCTACTAGTGTATACTTGTCTCCTTCTTTGATTACATCGCCATCTACTACTTTTGCGATTGCTTTCACTTCATCTTTTGGATCCGTTGCCGCTTTCACTTTGATAACTACTTCATAATCTTTGACTTCTGCCTTGTATCCACCATTGTCTTTCACCATCAAGTCTGCACTTGGTACTGGCAATCCTGTTGCGATTGACCATGCTTTTGCTTCTGTCTTTTCTAAGATTTCTGCATCTGTTCCTGTTACATCATCTTTCAAGATTACATAGTTGTGTAAATCATATGCATAATCTTTTCCTACATACAATCCTACTGCTACTACTCTTGATTTTTTAACTGTATTGTAGTCACTGTCAGTTACACTGTATTCTACTACATACATTCCTTTTTTCGATGTATCAACAGTTCCTGTTGATATTACTTTACTTGTAATATCTTTATCTTCTTCATCATATGCACTAACTCCATGTTTGTAGTCATATGTATCTCCAATATTTAAACTCATGAATTCTGGATTCACTGTTAATACTGGTGCATTTCCGTTCACTACTTTTACAGATACACGAACTTCTGTTGCTGGTTCTTCTGCTACATAGAATGTAACATAGTATGTTCCTACGGTTCCTTCAACATTGTGTGTTTTCACTTTTACTGTTCCTACACTCATGTCTTTACGTTTGAACGCTTCTGCTTTTGTAAGATCAATCAATTGATCATTAGTAATACTTTCAGCTACACTTCTTGTAATTTCAATGTTGTTTGCTCCGATTGTATACTTATCTCCGTGCTCGATTACATCTTTATCGATTACTTTAATTTTAATCGTTGCTTTCGTTGCTTTTTCTTCATCTACATAGAATGTCGCTGTGTAGTCACCCTTAGCTGCTGTAAAGTTTGTTGTTTCAAGCTTTACTGTTCCTGCACTCATGTCTTTACGTTTGAATGCTTCTGCTTTTGATAACTCAATCAGTTTTGTGTTGTCACTAATTGCTTTCGCTTCATCTAGTGTCATTACTAAGTTGTTTGCTCCGATTGTATACTTATCTCCGTGTTCGATTACATCTTTATCGATTACTTTGATTTTAATCGTTGCTTTTGTTGCTTTTTCTTCATCTACATAGAATGTTGCTGTATAGTCACCCTTAGCTGCGGCAAAGTTTGTTGTTTCAAGTTTTACTGTTCCTTTGCTTAGGTCTTCTAACTTCCATGCTTCTGCTTTCGCTTTGCCTACTAACTCACTGTTGTCTGTCATCGCTTTCGCTTCATCGACTGTCATTACAATGTTGCTAGCTACTAGTGTATACTTGTCACCTTCTTTGATTACATCGCCATCTACTACTTTCGCAATTGCTTTCACTTCATCTTTTGGATCTGTTGCTGCTTTTGCTTTGATAACTACTTCGTAATCTTTGACTTCTGCTTTATATCCACCATTGTCTTTTACCATGATTTCCGATTGTGCAAGTTTTAAACCTGTTTTCGTTGACCATGCTTCTACTTCTGTCTTTTCTAAGATTTCTGCGTCTGTTCCTGTTACATCATCTTTCAAGATTACATAGTTGTGTAAATCATATGCATAATCTTTTCCTACATACAATCCTACTGCTACTACTCTTGATTTTTTAACTATATTGTAGTCACTGTCAGTTACACTGTATTCTACTACATACATTCCTTTTTTCGATGTATCTACAGTTCCTGTTGATATTACTTTACTTGTAATATCTTTATCTTCTTCATCGTATGCACTAACTCCATATTTGTAGTCATATGCATCTCCAATATTTAAACTCATGAATTCTGGATTCACTGTTAATACTGGTGCATTTCCATTAATTACAGTTACTTTAACTTTTACAGTTGTTGATGGATTTTCTTTCACTTGGAAAATAGCATAGTATGAAGTTGAAGTGGTATCAGTTCCGATATTTGCTTCTTTTACTTCTACTGCTACTGTACTAAAGTCTTTTACTTTCCATCCTTCTGCATTACCCCAATCAATTAAATTATTATTTGTATAATTTTCTGCTTGGCTTCTTGTAATTGTAATGTTATTTGCTCCAATTGCATAATGTTCTTCTGATGTTAATTCATCTTTTTTCATTACTTTAATTGTAATTGTTGCTTTTGTTGCTTTTTCTTCATCCACATAGAATGTTGCTGTATAAGTACCTTCAGCTGCCTTGAAATCTGTTGTTTCAAGTTTTACTGTTCCAGCACTCATATCATCACGATTAATTGCTACAGCTTTTGATAACTCAATCAGCTTCGTATTGTCAGTGATTGCTTTCGCTTGCTCAACATTCATTACTAAGTTATTAGCTCCGATTGTATATTTGCTTCCTGTTTCAATCACATGCTTATCGATTACTTTGATTTTAATCGTTGCTTTCGTTGCTTTTTCTTCATCTACATAGAATGTCGCTGTGTAGTCACCCTTAGCTGCTGTAAAGTTTGTTGTTTCAAGCTTTACTGTTCCTGCACTCATGTCTTTACGTTTGAATGCTTCTGCTTTTGATAACTCAATCAGTTTTGTATTGTCACTAATTGCTTTCGCTTCATCTAGTGTCATTACTAAGTTGTTTGCAACTAGTGTATATTTATCTCCGTGTTCAATGACATTTCCATCTTTTACTTTGATCTTAATCGTTACTTTCGTCGCTTTTTCTTCATCCACATAGAATGTTGCTGTGTAGTCACCTTCTGCTGCCTTGAAGTTTGTTGTTTCAAGTTTTACTGTTCCAGCACTCATATCTTTACGTTTGAATGCTTCTGCTTTTGATAACTCAATCAGTTTCGTATTGTCACTAATTGCTTTCGCTTCATCTAGTGTCATTACTAAGTTGTTTGCTCCAATTGTATACTTATCTCCGTGTTCGATTACATCTTTATCAATTACTTTGATTTTTACTGTTACTTTCGTTGCTTTTTCTTCATCTACATAGAATGTTGCTGTATAGTCTCCCTTAGCTGCTGTAAAGTTTGTTGTTTCAAGTTTTACTGTTCCTTTGCTTAGGTCTTCTAACTTCCATGCTTCTGCTTTCGCTTTTTTAACTAACTCACTGTTGTCTGTCATCGCTTTCGCTTCATCGACTGTCATTACAATGTTGCTAGCTACTAGTGTATACTTGTCGCCTTCTTTGATTACATCGCCATCTACTACTTTCGCGATTGCTTTCACTTCATCTTTTGGATCCGTTGCCGCTTTCACTTTGATAACTACTTCATAATCTTTGACTTCTGCTTTATATCCACCATTGTCTTTCACCATCAAGTCTGCACTTGGTATTGGCAGTCCTGTTGCGATTGACCATGCTTTTGCTTCTGTCTTTTCTAAGATTTCAGCATCTGTTCCGGTTACATCATCTTTCAAGATTACATAGTTATGTAAGTCATATGCATAATCTTTTCCTACATACAATCCTACTGCTACTACTCTTGATTTCTTAACTGTATTGTAGTCACTGTCAGTTACACTGTATTCTACTACATACATTCCTTTTTTCGATGTATCTACAGTTCCTGTTGATATTACTTTACTTGTAATATCCTTATCTTCTTCATCGTATGCACTAACTCCATGTTTGTAGTCATATACATCCCCAATATTTAAACTCATGAATTCTGGATTCACTGTTAATACTGGCGCATTTCCGTTCACTACTTTTACAGCTACACGAACTTCTGTTGCTGGTTCTTCTGCTACATAGAATGTAACATAGTATGTTCCTACGGTTCCTTCAACATTGTGTGTTTTCACTTTTACAGTTCCTGCACTCATGTCTTTACGTTTGAACGCTTCTGCTTTTGTAAGATCAATCAATTGATCATTAGTAATACTTTCGGCAACACTTCTTGTGATTTCAATGTTGTTTGCTCCGATTGTATACTTATCTCCATGTTCGATTACATCTTTATCGATTACTTTGATTTTTACTGTTACTTTCGTTGCTTTTTCTTCATCCACATAGAATGTCGCTGTGTAGTCACCTTTCGCTGCTGTAAAGTTTGTTGTTTCAAGTTTTACTGTTCCTGCACTCATATCTTTACGTTTGAATGCTTCTGCTTTCGATAACTCAATCAGTTTCGTATTGTCACTAATTGCTTTCGCTTCATCTAGTGTCATTACTAAGTTATTTGCTCCGATTGTGTATTCATCTCCGTGTTCGATTACATCTTTATCGATTACTTTGATTTTAATCGTTGCCTTTGTTGCTTTTTCTTCATCTACATAGAATGTCGCTGTGTAGTCACCTTTCGCTGCTGTAAAGTTTGTTGCTTCAAGTTTTACTGTTCCTGCACTCATGTCTTTACGTTTGAATGCTTCTGCTTTTGATAACTCAATTAATTTCGTATTGTCACTAACCGCTTTCGCTTCATCTAGTGTCATTACTAAGTTGTTAGCTCCGATTGTATACTTATCTCCGTGTTCGATTACATCTTTATCGATTACTTTGATTTTTACTGTTACTTTCGTTGCTTTTTCTTCATCCACATAGAATGTTGCTGTGTAGTCTCCCTTAGCTGCTGTAAAGTTTGTTGTTTCAAGTTTTACTGTTCCTTTGCTTAGGTCTTCTAACTTCCATGCTTCTGCTTTCGCTTTTTTAACTAACTCATTGTTGTCTGTCATCGCTTTCGCTTCATCGACTGTCATTACAATGTTGCTAGCTACTAGTGTATACTTGTCGCCTTCTTTGATTACATCGCCATCTACTACTTTCGCAATTGCTTTCACTTCATCTTTTGGATCTGTTGCTGCTTTTGCTTTGATAACTACTTCGTAATCTTTGACTTCTGCTTTATATCCACCATTGTCTTTTACCATGATTTCCGATTGTGCAAGTTTTAAACCTGTTTTCGTTGACCATGCTTCTACTTCTGTCTTTTCTAAGATTTCAGCATCTGTTCCGGTTACATCATCTTTCAAGATTACATAGTTATGTAAGTCATATGCATAATCTTTTCCTACATACAATCCTACTGCTACTACTCTTGATTTCTTAACTGTATTGTAGTCACTGTCAGTTACACTGTATTCTACTACATACATTCCTTTTTTCGATGTATCTACAGTTCCTGTTGATATTACTTTACTTGTAATATCTTTATCTTCTTCATCGTATGCACTAACTCCATGTTTGTAGTCATATGCATCCCCAATATTTAAACTCATGAATTCTGGATTCACTGTTAATACTGGTGCATTTCCATTAATTACAGTTACTTTAACTTTTACAGTTGTTGATGGATGTTCTTTCACTTGGTAAACAACATAATAATCTGTTGAAGTAGTATCAGTTCCAATATTCGCTTCTTTCACTTCTACTGCTACTGTACTAAAGTCTTTTACTTTCCATCCTTCTGCATTACCCCAATTAATTAAATTATCATTTGTATAATTTTCTGCTTGGCTTCTTGTAATTGTAATGTTATTTGCTCCAATTGCATAATGATCTTCTGATGTTAATTCATCTTTCTTCATTACTTTAATTGTAATTGTTGCTTTTGTATCTTTTTCTTCATCTACATAGAATGTTGCTGTATAAGTACCTTCTGCTGCTTTGAAATCTGTTGTTTCAAGTTTTACTGTTCCTGCACTCATATCATCACGATTAATTGCTACAGCTTTTGATAACTCAATCAGTTTTGTGTTGTCAGTGATTGCTTTCGCTTGCTCAACATTCATCACTAAGTTATTAGCTCCGATTGTATATTTGCTACCTGTTTCAATCACATGCTTGTCGATTACTTTGATTTTAATCGTTGCTTTTGTTGCTTTTTCTTCATCTACATAGAATATCGCTGTATAGTCACCCTTAGCTGCTGTAAAGTTTGTTGTTTCAAGTTTTACTGTTCCTGCACTCATGTCTTTACGTTTGAATGCTTCTGCTTTTGATAACTCAATCAGTTTTGTATTGTCACTAATTGCTTTCGCTTCATCTAGTGTCATTACTAAGTTGTTTGCAACTAGTGTATATTTATCTCCGTGTTCAATGACATTTCCATCTTTTACTTTGATCTTAATAGTTACTTTCGTTGCTTTTTCTTCATCTACATAGAATGTTGCTGTGTAGTCACCTTCAGCTGCCTTGAAGTTTGTTGTTTCAAGTTTTACTGTTCCAGCACTCATATCTTTACGTTTGAATGCTTCTGCTTTTGATAACTCAATCAGTTTTGTATTGTCACTAATCGCTTTCGCTTCATCTAGTGTCATTACTAAGTTGTTTGCTCCGATTGTATACTTATCTCCGTGTTCGATTACATCTTTATCGATTACTTTGATTTTTACTGTTACTTTCGTTGCTTTTTCTTCATCCACATAGAATGTCGCTGTATAGTCTCCCTTAGCTGCTGTAAAGTTTGTTGTTTCAAGTTTTACTGTTCCTTTGCTTAGGTCTTCTAACTTCCATGCTTCTGCTTTCGCTTTTTTAACTAACTCACTGTTGTCTGTCATCGCTTTCGCTTCATCGACTGTCATTACAATGTTGCTAGCTACTAGTGTATACTTGTCGCCTTCTTTGATTACATCGCCATCTACTACTTTCGCGATTGCTTTCACTTCATCTTTTGGATCCGTTGCTGCTTTCACTTTGATAACTACTTCGTAATCTTTGACTTCTGCTTTATATCCACCATTGTCTTTCACCATCAAGTCTGCACTTGGTATTGGCAGTCCTGTTGCGATTGACCATGCTTTTGCTTCTGTCTTTTCTAAGATTTCAGCATCTGTTCCGGTTACATCATCTTTCAAGATTACATAGTTATGTAAGTCATATGCATAATCTTTTCCTACATACAATCCTACTGCTACTACTCTTGATTTCTTAACTGTATTGTAGTCACTGTCAGTTACACTGTATTCTACTACATACATTCCTTTTTTCGATGTATCTACAGTTCCTGTTGATATTACTTTACTTGTAATATCTTTATCTTCTTCATCATATGCACTAACTCCATGTTTGTAGTCATATGCATCCCCAATATTTAAACTCATGAATTCTGGATTCACTGTTAATACTGGTGCTTTTCCATTAATTACGTTTACATCTACCGTTGCTTTTACACTTGGATCTGCATCTACCTTGAAAGTCGCTTTATATAATGATGCAACTCCCTTTACAGTATGTGTATCTAAGGATACTGCTACTTCACTACGATCAGATCTCTTCCATCCTTTCGCACCTGTCAACGATTTTAATTCTGTCGCTGCATATGTTGCATTATCTTCGATTTTCTTTGCTTCACCTAAGCGAATCTCAATATGGTTTGCTCCTATGATATATTCATCATTTACTTCTACTACATCATATGGTAATACTTCAAAGGTTACTTCTTTTGTGATAGTTTCTTCTTTTCCTACACTAAAGACTACCTTATATTCTCCAGCTTCTGCTTTATATCCACCTTTTGATTTAACTTTTACAGGTGTTTCTGTACCTAAAGATGTATCGATTGCTTTCGCTTTCGCTAAATTAATAAAGTCTTGATCATCTACTACTAATTTAGCATTATCTAACCCGATGATTACATCATTTGCACTAATCGTATATAACACTTTTTGAACAATCACTTTCGTTGCTGCTTTAAAAGTAGCATCGTGATAATCTTTTGTTGCTACTGGATTTTTATTTCCATTTGCATCTGTTAGGAAAATTTGAACTACATCATTTTCTTTTAATGTTGTTCCTGCAGGGAATGTATAATTCCAAGTATTATCATCATTAATTGTTCCTTCATTCCCCATTTCAACGCCGTTTAAAGTAACTGTTAATTTTACTGGCTTATCATTATTATGAATAGCATCCAATTCCCATGTTCCTTCTAGCTTATTTCCATTTGTATATAATGTGTTTGTTACTGTTACTGGTAATGGAGGTGTTACATCACTTACCGTAACCTTGCCCACTAAAATATCTTCTGCATTCGCAACATGACGCTTTGAAGAAGTTGGATCTTCATCTCCACGCCAAGCTTCCAACACTTCATATGTTGAACCTGGTGTTAAAAATTCATTTAATGGAACTGTATACATCCCACCACGAGGTTCTTCACCATATACTGCTAATCCTGGATTATCATTATCTTTACCAATCGTTTTGGCATAATATGTATTTTGTGTTCCATCTGCTTTTACTTCTAAAATTTTCACATACACTTCATCTGTCCATGCATCCCTACCATTAAGATCTAAACCTTCTGGTACTCTTGCATGACCAAAAATACTCTTATCCGCATTTTCTGGGTTTCTCAACTCATCAATTATTGGTGTTGCATTATTTCCACTAATACGTGTATATCCTGCCATTCCTGTACTACCAAATGATGCTGCACCACTATTGAAGTCAGGATCTGATGAATTTGCTATTGTAGTAAAGTTTTGACCCGTTAAACTATAGTCAATTAAAACCCAACTTTTCCATGGGTTACCATCTACATTAGCTCCTTTTTTCCACACAGCTACATCTGAATTAATAGATTCTAGCTTTGAAGTTGATCCATTTGTTGTTCTAAATACACTTCCTCCACCAGAACGGTTGTTTACAAAGTCATAATACAAAATATTTTCGGCATGAAAATCTAGATTTCTACCATTAATTACTGCTGCATCAGCTCCTGCTGTATTACCTTCAACAATAAAGATTGCTCCATTTGTTGCATTAATGGTTGCATCAGAAGCATCCATATCCAAAGCACATCCATTTTCTGCAATAATTGATATTGCACTATTTTTACCATCTACTGAAAACGATGCAGATGATGCTGATTGATATTGAATAGCTTGGTTTCTTGCATCTGAGTTTCCATCCCTTGGTGTTCCATCACCTGCATTTTGAACTAATACCTGACTACCACCAGATACCTTAAATGCATTTCCATCTCCAAAGAAACGAATCGCTGGTGCGCGACTTCCTTCTTCTTTAACTATCTTTACATTCGCTTGATTTGTTACATTAAAAGTTTGGTTACCAACATATCTAAATCGAATTGTTGCACCATAGGTATTATGACCATCTTTTGAGTATAAATTCAAATTTGATCCAGCACCATCTACGTTAAATTCTCCGCCTCCAGTAACCTGTTGAATAAGAGCTGGCATTGCTCCTTTACTGTTAACCGTTAAGCTTGAGCCTGAATTTACATAAATCCCTGATGCTTCATTTCCGGCAATCGTTGAACCACAAATAACAACAACTCCACCATCATCTCCACTTGAAGATCCTGTTGATTCAATATTTACATGAGAATTATCTTCCACTTTAAATTGAACTCTATTTTGAGTAGTTGAACTTGAATTATTATTAGCAAAAATTGCTTGTTCAGTACCTGTATTTATATTTAATGTTGAACCTCCTAATACCTCTAAACCTGTTACTGCTTTTGTACTTGCTACAGGATTTAGACGAATAAGTCCTGCACCAGTATTAGTACTCAAGTTTACAGTAGCTCCATCTTTAATATATATATAACGTGTATAAATCATTTCATTATAAGTACTTGTTGGCATTAGCCAATTCACTGTACCTGTAAAGTTAATAACACTGTTTCTTGCCGTTACTAACCTACTGTCACTACTTGATCCATTACTAACATTATGGAAATTAATATTCCAGTTAGCATCATCGGTTTCTGCAGCAACAACATAATTTGCTCCACTTCTTTGAATCACAATATTTGATAACGTAAATTGTGATGGCGTTGACGCCGTTGCTAACACGAAACTATTTCTTGTAACGGTTGTAAAATCTAGAGTGAACCCATTACCATCTATTATCAAATTACGATTGACTTCAGGCAAATCATTTGCTGATGCCGTACTACCATCTCTGGTAATATGTTTCGTAAATTTAATATGAGAAACATTGCTATCGCTCATAGCAGCTTTTAAAGTAGTCCAATCGCTTACTTCAACTGTTGCTGCTCTTGGTTTCGCGTCAAAAGTAGAAACATCCTGTGGAGGCGTTTCTTCTTGTTCTGTTTCTTCACTTGTATCTTCTTCTTGAGGCTCTTCTTCAACCTCTGAAGGCTCTTCTACCTCTTCTTCTGGACTGACATCTTCTGTTATGACATCATCTGCATCAGCAGTTAATAACACATCGCCGACTAAAGATGATACACCTAAAGACGTAAATGTCAGTAAAAAACAAAGCATAACTGTGAACAGTGTTTTCTGTTTTTTCCAGAAATTCTTCTTTTTACTCATTTAATACCCTCCTCCTATTGGCTTTTATTCAAGCAAATATCACACATATGAAAAATCAATTTTCATAATGAGTATCGGTAAGACGCATAAGTCAAAATTCAGGTTCATTATTTTTTAAAAAAATTGAAAAATTTATTGTAAACCTTCAAGATTGCGTTTTTTCCAAAATTTGCATAATAAACAGCCACTTAAACTAAGTAAAAATAAATTGAATTCTATCCTTTCACCATGTCTATCTCCTGCGGAAACAACTGCCTTGCTAAGGGTTTCATTCTCACTTTGCATTGACTTGCTTTTTCCACCAGCGATACTCATAGCATTCTTCGCATCAACAACCACCTCTACAGAAAGTTCACCTTCTATAGAATTCCCTGAATAGTCTTGTGCGATCGCTGAAAAAGTTAACTTAAAGACACCTCCTTCTATGTTGACTTCATTTATTTTTTTTAGTTGTTTTTCATTTACTTTTATAATATTGTCATTACTTTTTTCGTCCAGTTTATGATATATCTTAATTTCCGCTTCCCCAATAGCATCTTCTGCTTGTAAAGCTTTCGCTTCATCATACGTCAGATGTATATTTCTACCTGAAATTATCATTTCCTCATTTGGTCCAATTGGATATGTATTATTACCATAAACGGTTACTGTAACTTTTTTACTTACTTCATAGTTGTTTGCTTTTATTGTATATAGCAGTTCAAACACACCACCTTGTGATGATACATTTTTAATCTGCTGCCATTGTTCTTCATGTATGCCAATACTACTACCAACATCAGCAAATCCACTTATTTGTCCATCGGTTGTTCGTTTCATCAAAAATGAGCGAACGTTAGATTTACTTATTGCTTGACTCTTTGTTAAGCTTTGCACTTCATCATATGTAAATTGCAGATTATCTGCACCAATTACTAGATTTGATAAACTATCCATAACACTATTTCTATTTGTTATTAATACTTGAATTGTTTTTGTTCCTTTTTTACCATCCTTATTTATTGCTTCATAATTAACATCATAGATTCCAATAGCATTAAATTCTGCATTCCCATTCTTAAGTGCATAATGAATATCATCATAATCAATTGCTTGTTTTATTGGTTCTGCACCAATAGTATCCTGTGCCTTTAACCAATATGCATCCACACGATTTCGAATACTATAATCTATATTCGTATTTCCCAGTTCATATTTTTGTGGTTTCGCAAGAATTACAGGCTGACCATGAACTTTTATTTTTCTTTGATATGTTGCACTATAGCCTTCTGTATCTTCGATTGAATAGGTCACTTGATAAGTCCCTGCTTTTTTATTGTTAATATTCGTAGATGCAACCTCAACATCACTTGTAATATCATTTCCTAAGATATCGTATGCTTTCACATCTTTCATCAAATCATATGTATCGCCTACGTATAATTCTATGTCATTTGCTGTAAAGCTTGGTTCTTCCCACCAAATAATCGGTTGGGTTACTTCTCCAACATACCATGTATCATCACCAAAATAATTTAATGAATATTGATAAACATCATCGGCAGTTGGATCTAGTGTTAATTCAATTGATTCATATGTTTGTCCATCTATTGTCATTGGAATTGTATTCCCATAACGATCTTTCACAATTGATGTAACTATAACCTTTCCAGTTGCTTTATCACCAATTAATGAAGTCTCATTTGTATAGCGTTGACCCTGATTATTGTTTGGATCTTGATATGGATCTGCATCAGAATTATGTCTTACATAAACAACAGCAGAAACATTCGCTAACGCTGATAAATCCGTAACATGATTGTTATTAAGCCAAATTGCTGCATTTCCATTTGTAGTAATTGTTGCTAATGGTGATATATCCGTAATATTGTTATTAGATAACTGCAATATATTAATCTTTGTAAGATTTGATAAAGGCGTGATATCGGTAATATTGTTATGATTTAATATAAGTCGCTTAGCATCTGTATAATGTTCAAAAATACTAATATCTGTAATATTGTTATTTTGAAAATGAAATACTACTTCTGGAATACAATCTGTTATTGGCAAAGTATTTAAATCATCATCATCAATGCCATTATTATTAAACATAATTTGCTCATCCAAATTTGGAAACCTAGAAGCTGTTAAAATTGAAAAATCATGAATCTCATTGGTTCCTGTGTTCCAATTATTAAATTCCATCTGAGATAAATATGGATAAACAGTATTGCGCATTGGCTCTAAACTTTTAATATTGTGATCATTCAAATAAATATAACGTAGTGAAGTCATATACTCAATCCCTTGAAGATCACGAATACGTTTAGTAGGATTATTTTCAATATAATAAATACTATCTACCTGTCCCAAATCCTCGATTGTGAAATTGCTATCTAAACCCTTTTCAAACACTAGGTAATTATAAAAGTTAATATCTGGAACAAGATCAATCCCTGTAGCAGCACGAGTAGAAATTTGCTTTTGGATTTCTGTAATTTGAATTTCTTGTGTTGCCTTAGTTACCTTATTATCCATTTCATAAGTAATTGTTAAAGTATATACACCATTTTCTTCAATGATAATAGTAGGATCATTTATATCTAAAATAGTATCTTCAAATACAAGTTCACGAATTCCATATGTTTGTATTGCTTCTTTCGAGATGTTAATCTTAGCTCTTTGATTATGCAACTCATAGAAAGTAGTATATGTTAACGTAAAATTCTCATCTGCATCAGCTTCATTTAAAAGTACAAAACAACTAATTAGTAAATATGAAAACACGATACATATAAATTTTACAAAATTTTGTTTATACCTCATTACGCACAACCTTCTTTCTCTTTTGATAGTATAGATAAATAAGTACAATCAATAATGATATAATAAATGGAATTGCACTAATCAACAGTTTGAATGGAAAAGATTTTTCGGCATTAATTTTAAGTTTAGTAAAAAAATCAATATAGAATCTCTCAGGCGAAGAAACTATTTTACTATCATATTCTGTGTATATACTTCCTTCAATGATTTTATCCACACGATAGGATAATCCTGATTTTGATATTTCATCCTTTTGGTACAATGCATACACAACTGTATCCTCTGTGATATCATGCAAATCTTCCGACCACCCTAAAAATGTATTATTATTTTTCTTCGGTCCTGCAATGGCTTCACCATCATCTCCATAATTTACAAAAGTTTGATAATAAAGTTCATTATCTACATAATATGAAACACGATATTGCTTAATCACAAATGTAGCATATAAATTCATTGATTTTTTTATCTTTTCGCCATTATAAAAAAAACCTTTTCCATCTAACTGTGTATTAAAGCCAAGAAAACGATATCCTTTTTTCGAAACAAGTGGAGTATCTACTACTTGATTATTTTTCACCTTTATTTGTTTCAACAATATCGTTCCATCATAGAAATTAACTGTATGAGTTGTATTATTGAATCCAAACTTTCCTCGAAACGCATGTTCATAGGTTTCGCTTTTATCACCCATGGTAATTTCACTAGATAATATTTTCATATCTACACTGATTTTATCTCGTGAAGACCCGATTGTCATAACTTCTAAATCATAAGTTGTTTTCGTACTATTTAAAGCAATCGCTTTTCCATTATTGAGATAAGAAGTATATTCATCCTGTGAAGCATTACGACCATTAATTTTTAATACTCCCTTATAATAATCTTTAAATTTGATACCTTCTTTTTCTATAAATAAAATTTTAGAGTCAACCACTCCTGAATGATTCACTACATTCATTGTAATTTTAACAGTTGATCCATAAGGAACATCTGTAGTACTCTCTAGGCTATATGCCTGTCCTGAAGCAGATATTACTTTAGCACTTGAAGATAGTGACAAATCAAAGTAAACCTCTTTTGCTTCCACGCTAAAAATACCAGTGAGTAAACTAAACACCACTGATATCGTTAACACTGCAAATGTTACTACCTTTCTTATTGTCCCTGTCTTATTCATATTCGCCCTAACTTTCAATATTCACTATATAAGAAATCATATTTCCTGATTTATCATAAATAGTTACATAAACCTCTCCTTCAAATTCTTTTTTTATTTCGCCATTTTTTGGAATTGCTATTTTCTCTTCTTTATACAAAATATAAGATGAAGCATAATTTAGCCCTAAACCTTCATCTTTTAATTTGACTGATAAAGTTCCATCTTCATAACCAATATCAACCATCTCTGGTGCTTTTTTATCAATATTGTCAATCGATATTTTTTGAATATCCTCAGCAACTTTGATTGTATAATCACCATTTCTTTCAACTTGGAATGATAAAACATCATTCTGGATATCAAAAGCAATCGCTTCCTTTCCTTGTTTTACATTAACTTTAGATTTCTCAACATTCTTATTTAACTTTGCTTTTACTTCAATTTTCTTATTTGTTGGTTCTTGATAATAACTTATATCTAGAATTTGTGGTGTCTCTGTATTCAAGTTTTGATATACCACATAACTTCCTGCAGCTCCTAATCCAAGGATTCCTACAAGTGCCGCTTTTGCTATATCAGATATAAAATTACCTCCTATCGCCGCTGCTGGAACAACCACAGATGCGGCATTGGATCCAGAATGAATAATTTTGTTATAGATTTCAGTCGCTCCACTCGTAGACATCTTATTTTTTTGAATAATGTCAGCAAACAATCGATATGCGAATGGGGTAAACGTAAACCCGAAATACTTAGCTGGAGAATATCCTCGTTCTGCTAATCCAGGTTTAATAACTTTCCTAATTCTTCTAAGTCTTGTTTTTACTGTACCTTCTGGTATCTTTAGTATATAGGCAATCTCATTAATTGATAGCCCTTCATAATACTTCAACATCCCGACTTCAAAAAACTTATCAGAAAGTTGATTAAGTTCTGATTTAATCGCATCATAAACTTCTTTACTTTCTACTTCGTGTACTTGATCATTATCAACACGAATAATTTCTTCTAAATTTGTCTCTTCGTTTAAATCAACTTGTTTTGATCGTTTACGGTAAAGCGATTGTGAACGATTAAACGCAATCGTGAAAAGCCAAGAATGAAAAGCTTTATTAGACTTTAAAACTTGGATATTTTCAAATACATTCACAAATGTTTCCTGTACAATTTCTTCTGCATCTGCTGCATTCTTCATCAACTTCAAACCAAAGTAATAAATCGAGTCCCGATAAAAATCATATATCACATTAAATGCTTCAATATCACCATTACGAAAACGTTCGATATATTCAACATCGATTTCTCTTCGATTTCCTGTTTTTTTATACTCTTTCTTGGATTTCATAAAGTATCGCCCCCATCCACTTCATGTATGACGCTTAAGTCAGCGAAAAAGTTCACTTTCTTCATACTATTTATAACAAAAATACTTACTTATAATAAAAAATGTTGTAACTTGCTATTTTTTCGTAATGAATTACAACATTTTCCTTAATTTACATACCTGCATGCATAGTACGATGTATTACATCATCTTGCTGTTCTTTGGTAAGTTTATTAAAATTCACAGCATATCCAGATACTCGAATTGTTAATTGAGGATACTTCTCTGGATTTTTTTGAGCATCTAATAATATTTCTCGATTAAATACATTTACATTCAAATGATGCCCACCACTTGCTGCATATCCATCAATCATTGTTACCAAATTACTAATACGATCTTTCATAAGTATACCAACCTTTCTATTGCTTATACCTATGTATAATATAACGCATCTATGTTGTAATGATAAACTATTTGCCCAGAATTATAATTCTTTAAAATATTGAATAGCCAAACACCCAAGCCCTGTATGAACACCAACTACACTAACAAGCTTAATTAAATCATAATTCGCCTTAGGGAAAGCCGCCTTATACTTTTCAATCAATGCTCTTGCAGCTTCTTCTGCAACCACGTGAGCAACTGTGATACTGTACCCTTCACCTTCACCAAAAATCTCTTTTTTCATAATCTCCAATGTTGTATCCAAAGCTTTACTCATTGTTCTTACTTTATCAAGAACATCTATCTTCCCATTGGTTTTTTTATTAATTTCCAATATTGGTTTAATCTTCAATAAACCTCCTAGTGTTGCAGCAAAAGGCGTTAACCTTCCTCCACGTCTTAAATGATTAAGATCATTAGGAACTAATAATGTATTTGTTGAATTACATATTTGTGAAAGAATTTGTTTAATCTCATCAATAGACTTTCCTTCTTCATATAATTCTTTGGCACGAACAACCATATATTTTTCAACCATTGCTGTAACATGATTATCAAAATAATCAAAATTGATTCCCACTTCTTTTGCTGTCATTTCCATTGCATCAATTGTGCCACTTAACCCCTTGCAAATAGGAACTGCAAAAATCATATCATATCCTTCATTTTTTAAACGATTAAATAAGTCTTCAATTTTCCCCAATGGAGCTAAAGACGTTTTCATCATTTTTCCTTTTTCCATTAAATCATATACTTGATCAACATTGATATCTTCATTTTCTAGCAATGAAACATCATCATATGATATCTGTAACGGAACACTAAAACAACCTAATTTTTCTACCTCATCAACACTTAAGCCAGTACCGCTATCTGTAACAAATGCAACTTTCATAAGTTGATCCTCCTATACCTTCTTAATATATTGTAATCCTAGACATCCAACTCCTGTATGAACAGAAATCACAGGCCCTATAAACCCAAACACATTATCATTATTTGGATATTTACCAAAATATAAATCTCTTAATTCTTCAGCTGTTTCTTTTGCATCAGTATGTAAGACGACCACTTCATAATCATCCATAATTCCTTCATCTGCAAATGTATCAACTGCCATTTTCATAGCTTTGCTCATGGTTCTAACTTTTGAAAAAGTATCTATTTTACCTTCACTTGTTTTGTTTAATTTTAAAACTGGTTTAATCTTCAACATTCCACCTAATGCTGCAGCTAAAGGCGTTAATCGCCCCCCTCGCTTTAAATGATCTAAATCATCTGGAATAATCAATGTATTACTATTTTCAATACTATTATTTAAACGTTCTAAAATTTCTTCTAAATCTTTTCCTTCATCTACCAATTGTTTTGCAGCTTTTGCAATATATTGTTGAATATAACAAGTCGTATGACATTCTATGCAAGTCAAATCAAAATCATTATTATCTGCCAACATTTTCACATTCTGCATCGTGCTTGATAACCCACTTGTAAGAGGAACAAAAATCCCATGATCATATCCTTCTTTTTTTAATTTATGAAATAAATCTTCCACCATACCTACTGGTGGAAGTGATGTTTTCATCATCTTGCCATCACGGATCATCTGAAATATTTCTTCACAAGTCGTATCGTATCCATCTAAATATACTTGTTCATCATCAATGATCTGCAATGGCAAAAAATGAATGCCCATCGCTTCTGCCTGATCTTTATTCAATCCACTACCACTATCTGTAATTACTGCAATTTTCATATATTTACGCTCCTAATTTTAAATTTTTAATGTTGATTGTATGGCAACACATCCCAATCCGCCATGACATGTAAGTACGGATGGCAATTCATTAATTTCACATTCAATATCATCAAATACCGCTTTCAGCATTTTTTCTGCCTGTAATGCTCCCTTTGCATTATCTGCATGAAGTATATAAAGTTTATTCGTCAATGAATTCACATTCAAATCCCTAAACTTATCTACACAAAGTTGAATAACTTTTCCCTCTGTTCGTGCCATACCAAAACGATCAACTACACTACCATCTTCTTTTAAATATAAAAGTGGTTTAATTTTTAATAATGATGCCATATTGGCAGCAAGTGGTGAAACTCTTCCACCTTTCTTTAATTGTGTAAGCGTTTCAGGATATAAAAAGGAAAATTGGTTTTGATATTTCATATCTAACATCTTTAATATTTCTATAATATCTTTTCCTTCATTCGCCATTTCTTTAGCACGGATGGCTCCATCCATAATTGGTGCACCGACACTACGGGTATCAACAATATAAACATTATCCATTTCTAACTGCTTTTTCACCATATGAAAAGTATGATTTGTTCCACTTAAATCACTCGAACAAGTTAATACAATAATCGCATCATAATTTTCAGTTTTCCATTTTTCCATTAATTCTGTAACATACCCAACACTTGGTTGACTAGTAGTAGGAACCAATCCTTCTCTAAGCTTTTCATAAAGGACATCATTTGTAATTTCAATCAAATCTTTAAATTCTTTCCCATTGATTACAACACTTAATGGAACTAATGCAATATCATGTTTTTTTGCAATTTCCAAGTTCATTGCGCTTGTAGTATCCGTAACAATTAAATAATTATTCATAGCTAAACCTCTCTGTATTATTCTAACATACCGAATTTAAAATAGATACACTTTGGCTTAACAAGAAAAGGATTTTGATTAAAGCATAGTCTATTTTGAAAATCTTGTCATAATCAAAAAAAAGAACCGTATTGATGTGAACCCCCAAAGTTAGACAATAAACTAACAAAGGGGGTTTTTCTTATGAAGTTGACTAACGAAATTAAAAAGAAGATTGTTTTAGAAAA
>NZ_JAQFIQ010000029.1 GCF_029504745.1 Breznakia sp. PF5-3
AATATTATCCTTTCTCACAAAACACAAAGCTCCTTCTACTATACCGGTTTCATCTTAATGCAACAACCTGTTGCTTTAAGTTTAATAATCAAGGAGCGATGAAAAAAGTAAAAAAAGTCTTGCAAAGCCGATGGATAAAGAGTATAATCAATTCGTGACCGCAATGAAGTGCGAGGTTGCTGACACACCGATACACGTTGTCATGGGTGGTGTGTTAGGGAATTCGGATGGAGCGAGTCTATAAATCAATTATAGATGAAAGGAGTTTATCATGGCAAAAAACAGTGTACGTATTAGATTAAAAGCGTATGAACACAGAATCTTGGATGCAAGTGCAGAAAAGATCGTAAAATCAGCACAGTCTCACGGTGCGAAGAAAATTGTTGGTCCAGTACCACTACCAACTGAAAAGCAAGTTGTTACTATCTTGCGTGCGGTACATAAATATAAAGACTCTCGTGAACAGTTCGAAGTAAGAACTCACAAGCGTTTAATCGAAATCGTTGGTCCAACGGCTGAAACAATCGATTCTTTACAAAGATTGGAATTGCCAAGCGGTGTGGATATCGAAATCAAATTATAGGAGGTGAAAACTATGAAAGGTATATTAGGACGTAAAATTGGCATGACTCAAGTTTTCACTGAAGATGGAGTATTAATTCCAGTAACAGTAGTTGAGGCTACACCAAATATTGTTTTACAAAAGAAAACAGTAGAAAATGATGGCTATGAAGCTGTTCAATTAGGATTTGAAGATGTAAAAGAACGTAGAGCGACAAAGGCTAGTAAAGGTCATGCAGCAAAAGTAAACACTGCACCAAAGAAATTCGCTAGAGAAATTCGTGGTAATGGTATGACAGATCTAGAATTAGGAGCTGAAGTTAAAGTTGATATTTTTGAAGCAGGGGACATCGTTGATGTTACTGGTACTTCAAAAGGAAAAGGGTTCATGGGAACAGTTGTGAGAAACAACGCTTCAATCGGACCTAAATCACATGGTTCTGGACACCACAGACACATTGGTTCTCTTGCTACAGGAGGTATTACTTCTCGTAAGGGTAAAATTGATAAAGGTACTGTGATGGCAGGGCAAGAAGGTGGATATAAAACAACGAACCAAAACTTGGAAATCATTAAAGTAGATGCAAATGAAAACTACTTATTGATTAAAGGAAATGTTCCAGGTCCTAAAAAGGGATTGGTAATTGTAAAATCTGCAGTTAAGAAAACTAAGAAAGATGCTGAAATATTAGTGTCTTATGAAGACGAAGTGGTTGAGGAAGTTGTAGAAGAAGTAGTTGCTACAGAAGCTGAACCAGTAGTTGAAGAAGTAGCTAGTGAAACTAGCGATGCTAAGGAGGAATAGAAGATGGCTAAGGTGAGCGTTATTAACCAAGAAGGTAAAAAAGTAAAAGACATCACTTTAAAAGCTGATATCTTTGGAATTGAACCTAATCAACAAGTAATCTTTGACGCAATCGTTATGCAACAAGCTTCGAAACGCCAAGGTACTCACGATGTGAAAAATCGTACAGAAGTTAGAGGAGGAGGGCGTAAGCCTTACCGCCAAAAGGGTAGCGGGCGTGCTCGTCAAGGTTCGATTAGATCTCCACAATGGAGAGGTGGAGGAATTGTCTTTGGACCAACTCCAAGAAGTTATAAGTATTCTTTAAATAAAAAAGTTAGAAAATTAGCTTTGAAATCAGTATTATCTGAAAAAGCAATCGATAAAGATATTATCGTAGTAGACAAGTTTGAATTGGCTGCACCAAAAACAAAAGATTTCAAAAAAATCATTGATGCAATTGGTGCAACTAAGAAAACATTATTTGTTGTAGATACAGAAGAAGATTACGAAAATGCATTGTTATCAATGAGAAACATTCAAAGCATGGTAATGTTACCTGCTGAAGGAATCAATGTTTATGATTTGGTAAATGCAAACAAACTAGTCTTTACAGAAGCAGCTATGAAAAAGGTTGAGGAGGTGCTTGGATAATGAAAAACGCTAGAGATATTATCATCCGTCCAATCATCACTGAAAAGACGATGACAAACATGGATAATGAAAACAAAGTTACATTCGAAGTAGTTAAAGGATGTAATAAGACAGAAGTGAAACATGCTGTTGAAGAAATCTTTAATGTAAAGGTTGAAAAAGTAAACATCATGAATGTAAGACCAAAAGCAAAACGTATGGGTAAATACGAAGGTACTACAAAAGCAGTACGTAAAGCGATTGTAAAAGTAGCTGAAGGTCAAGAAATTAATTTATTCACTGAATAATATATACGAGGAGAATCACGCTATTTCTCGTCATAAAATGCGTTAGGAGGAAAATGTTAAATGGGTATTAAGAAGTATAAACCAACCACACCTGGTCGTCGTGGGATGACAAGTTTAACGTTCGAAGAAATTACAAAAACAACTCCAGAGAAAAGTTTAACAGAAAAACTTACAAAACATTCTGGTCGTAATAATGATGGACGTATCACAACACGCCACAAAGGTGGTGGACACAAAAGACTGTATCGTGTAATTGATTTTAAAAGAAATAAAGATGGAATTGCAGCTACTGTAGCAGCAATTGAATATGATCCAAACCGTTCTGCCAATATTGCTTTATTAAGCTATGCAGATGGTGAAAAAAGATATATCTTAGCTCCAAAAGGATTAACTGTTGGAACAAAGGTTGAATCAGGAAGCGAAGCTGACATAAAAGTTGGTAACTGTATGGAAATGAAAGATATGCCAGAAGGTACTTTCATTCATAACGTTGAATTGAAGCCTGGTAAAGGTGGACAATTGGCAAGATCTGCTGGTTGTTCAGCACAAATCTTAGGTTTGGAAGGTAAGTATGTAACACTTCGTTTATCTTCAGGTGAAGTACGTAAAGTGTTAGCTAACTGTCGTGCAACAATTGGTGTTGTAGGAAATGAAGACCATAGCTTAGTAAATGTAGGGAAAGCTGGTAGAAGTCGTTGGAAAGGTATTCGTCCAACTGTACGTGGATCAGTTATGAACCCGAATGATCACCCTCATGGTGGTGGGGAAGGTCGTACTCCGATCGGACGTAAATCACCAATGACACCTTGGGGTAAAAAAGCAATGGGTGTTGTAACTCGTAAAAAGAAAAACGCATCGGATAAATTGATTGTCCGTCGTCGTAACAGTAAGTAAGGCAAAGGAGGAAATGTAAAATGAGTCGTAGTCTTAAAAAAGGACCTTTCTGTGATGAACACTTAATGAAAAAAGTGGAAGCAGTAAATGCGTCTGGGAAAAAAGAAGTAATTAAAACATGGTCTCGTAGATCAACTATCTTCCCACAATTCGTGGAACATACTTTTGCCGTTTACAATGGTAAAGAACACTTACCGGTATATGTTACGGAAGATATGGTAGGTCATAAATTAGGTGAGTTTGTACCTACGAGAAAATACGCTGGTCACGGTAGTGATGATAAAAAGGCTAGATAGAGGAGGAATTAGTAATGGAAGTTAAAGCAACAGCAAAAACTCTACGTATTCCACCAAGAAAAGCTAGACTAGTATTAGATCTTATCCGTGGAAAAGATGTAGAAGAAGCAGCCGCTATTTTGAGATTTACACCTAACTTTGCTGCTGAAGCAACAGGTAAGGTATTGAACTCTGCAGTAGCAAATGCAGTAAACAATCATGATTTAGAAGAAGAAAGATTATACGTAAAAGCATGTTACGCTGATGAAAGTGTTACTTTAAAACGTTTCATGCCACGTGCAAAAGGATCTGCAAGTGCGATCCACAAACGTACAAGTCACATCACAGTTGTTGTGGCGGAAAGAGATTAGGAGGTAACTCATGGGTCAAAAAGTAAGTCCAATCGGATTGAGAGTTGGTATTATCCGCGATTGGGAATCAAGATGGTTCGCTGAAAAGGATTATGCTGACTTATTGTTAGAAGATATTAAAATTCGTGAATATTTATTTAAAGAACTTAAGGGTGCATCTGTCTCTAAAGTTGAAATTGAAAGAACAAAAAGCCGTGTTAATGTAATTATCAAAACTGCTATGCCAGGTATGGTAATTGGATCTAACGGTGGTGAAAATGTAGAAAAATTGAAAAAAGCATTAGTTAAGATGACAAATAACAAAGCAATTTATATCAAAGTATTGGAAATTGCGAATCCTTATTTGGATGCTAAGCTTGTAGCAAGAAACATTGCTGATCAATTGGAAAACCGTGCTTCATTTAGAACAGCACAAAAAAGAGCAATCCAACAAACTATGAGAGCAGGAGCAAAAGGAATTAAAACTGCAGTTTCTGGTCGATTAGGTGGTGCTGATATGGCTCGTACGGAAGGATATAGTGAAGGAAATGTACCTTTGCATACACTTCGTGCAGATATCGATTATGCTTGGGAAGAAGCGGCTACTACATATGGACGTTTAGGTGTTAAGGTTTGGATTTGTCGTGGTGAAGTATTACCAGGGGAAATGGTAAAAGAACCAGAAGCTCCAAAAGTTGATATGAGAGATCGTCGCCGTCCAAGAAGAAATAACGATAGAAGAAACAATAACAACAACCGCTCTGCAGGACAAAATGCAGGGGGAAGAGGTCCGGTAAAAGCAGCAGCTGAAAAAACAGAAGCAAAAGCGCCTGAAGCTGCAGCAAATACTGAAGGAGGTAATTAATTATGTTAATGCCTAAAAGAACAAAATATAGAAGACCACACCGTTTAAGCTATGAAGGTCGTGCGAAAGCAGGACGTGAAGTTGCTTTTGGTGAATATGGGTTAATGGCTGATACTGGAAACTATGTAAGTAACCGTCAAATTGAGGCTGCCCGTGTTGCTATGACACGTTACATGAAACGTGGTGGGAAAGTTTGGATTAAAATATTCCCTCATTTAGCAAGAACAGCAAAACCTCTTGAAGTACGTATGGGTTCTGGTAAAGGGGCACCTGACAGCTGGGTAGCAGTAGTAAAAGCTGGCTGTATCATGTTTGAAATTGCTGGAGTTAGCGAAGAAGTTGCACGTGAAGCATTCCGTTTGGCTTCTCACAAATTACCAGTAAAATGTAAGTTTGTTAAGAAGGGGGAAGAGTAATTTATGTTAGCTAAAGAAATAAGAGAAAAAAGCAATGAAGAGTTGCTAAAAGATGTTGATTTACTAAAAGAAGAACTTTTTAACCTTCGTTTTCAACAAGCTACGGGGCAACTGGAAAACAGTGCTCGTATGAAAGATATTAAGAAGACAATTGCACGTATTAAAACAATTATGGGTGAAAGAGCCCGTGTAAGCGAATAGGAGGATGTTGTGATGGAAAGATCAAATCGTAAAGTATATCGTGGAACAGTTGTTTCAGATAAAATGGACAAAACTATTACAGTTGTAGTAGAAACGAAAAAAACACATCCTTTATATGGAAAACGTGTTAAATATTCGAAAAAATTCAAAGCTCACGATGCTAACAACGAAGCTAAGATCGGTGATAAGGTAGTAATTATGGAAACTCGTCCATTAAGTGCTACAAAACGTTTCCGTTTGATAGAAATCGTTGAAAAAGCAGTTGTGCTGTAGGTCAGGAGGGTAATTTTATGATTCAAAGTGAAAGTAGATTACGCGTAGCCGACAACACTGGTGCAAAGGAAGTTTTGGTCATTAGAAACTTAGGTGGAAGTGTTCGTAAATTTTCAAACATTGGTGATATAGTAGTATGTACTGTAAAACAGGCTGCTCCTGGTGGGACAGTAAAAAAAGGTGAAGTTGTAAAGGCTGTCATCGTTCGTACTGTTCGCGGAGTTAGAAGAGATAATGGAACATACATTAAATTTGACGACAATGCGGTAGTAATTATTAAAGATGATAACACGCCTCGTGGTACCAGAATCTTTGGTCCAGTGGCGAGAGAATTGCGTGAAAAAGACTTTATGAAAATAGTGTCTTTGGCACCGGAAGTATTATAGGAGGTATCTTTGTGAAAATCAAAAAAGGTGATAAAGTTCAAGTTATTACAGGATCTGACAAAGGTACTGTAGCTGAAGTTATTAAAGTTCTTCCAAGAAGAGATATGGTTATCGTTGAAGGTGTAAACATGAAGAAAAAGCATTTAAAACCAACACAGGAAAATCCTGATGGTGGGATTGCTGAAGGTGAAGCACCAATTCATGTGTCTAATGTTATGGCATATGATGCAAAAGCGAAAAAGGCAAGCAGAATCTCATTCAAAGAAGAAAAAGGAAAGAAAGTACGCGTCTATTCAAAATCTGGCGCTACTATTAAGTAGGGAGGTATGATGATGAACCGCCTAAATGAAAAATATCTTAAAGAAGTTAGTCCTTCTTTAATGAAGAAATTTGACTATAAATCTGTGATGGAAGTGCCTAAAGTTGAAAAAATTGTTATCAACATCGGTCTTGGTGAAGCTGTAGCAAATCCAAAGGTGATGGAAGATGCAGTTGCTGAACTTACACAAATCACAGGTCAAAAACCAGTTGTTACAAAAGCAAAAAAATCAATTGCGAACTATAAGCTTAGAGCTGGAATGCCAATTGGTTGTAAAGTAACATTACGTGGAGAAAAAATGTATGATTTCTTATACAAACTTGTAAATCTTTCTTTACCACGTGTGAGAGACTTCAGAGGAGTTTCAAACTCAGCATTTGATGGTAGAGGGAACTATACATTAGGTATTAAGGAACAAATTATTTTCCCAGAAATTAATTATGATAAAGTTAGTAAATTGCGTGGTATGGATATTATTATCGTAACAACTGCAAATACTAATGATGAGGCAAAAGCTCTTCTTGAAGAGTTAGGAATGCCTTTTAGAAAGCAAGGAGGACAAAACTAATGGCAAAGAAAGCGATGATCGAAAAATCAAAACGCCCTCAAAAGTTTAAAGTTCGTGAATATACTAGATGCGAACGTTGTGGACGTCCTCATTCAGTTTTAAGAAAATACAAACTATGCCGTGTTTGCTTTAGAGAATTGGCTTATAAAGGTCAAATCCCTGGAGTTAAAAAGGCAAGTTGGTAATAAGGAGGAATAGTTATTATGATTATGACTGACCCAATTGCAGATATGCTAACAAGAGTAAGAAATGCTATTCAAGCGCGTCATACAACAGTAGATATTCCTGCAAATAAAGAAAAGGTTGAAATCGCAAAGATTTTAAAAGAAGAAGGATTCATTACAGATTTTGAAGTGAGTGGTGATGTTAAGAAAACGATTACTGTTACTTTGAAATATGGTCCTAACAATGAAAAAGTAATCAATGGTATTAAGAGAATTTCATCACCTGGTCTTCGTGTTTACACGAAAGCAGATGATATGCCTAGAGTATTAAATGGTTTAGGTATTGCGATTATCTCTACAAGCCATGGATTGTTAACAGACAAAGATGCAAAAGCGAAAAATGTTGGTGGCGAAGTTGTCGCTTACGTTTGGTAGTTAACGGAGGTAAAGTAAAGAATGTCACGTATCGGAAATAAAGCGATTACCATTCCTGCTGGAGTAGAAATTACAATCTCTAGTACGAATGAGGTGACTGTTAAAGGACCTAAGGGAACTTTAGCTCGTCAATTCTCACCTTTGATGGATATCAAGGTTGAAGAAGGAATTTTAAATGTTGCTCGTCAAAACGAACAAAAACATACAAAACAATTACATGGAACAACGCGTGCTCTTATTAACAACATGGTTGTGGGAGTATCGGAAGGATTTGTAAAAGAACTTGAACTTATTGGTATTGGGTTTAAAGCAAATCTTAAAGGTAAAGTTCTTGAATTGATTGTTGGATATTCTCATCCAATTAATATTGAAATTGAAGATGGACTTACTTGTGAAGTACCTTCACAAACAGAAGTTAAGATTTCAGGAATTGATAAACAAAGAGTTGGTGAATGTGCTGCCAACATTAGAGCGGTTAGAAAACCAGAACCTTACAAAGGAAAAGGTATTCGCTATAAAGGTGAATATGTTCGTCGTAAGGAAGGTAAAACAGCTGCTAAGAAAGCATAGAGTGGGAGGAGTAAAATATGATTAAGAAAACTGCAAAAAATGTTGAACGTAAACGCCGTCATGCACGTGTGCGTACGAAAATCAGTGGAACTCCAGAGTGCCCACGTTTAAATGTATTTCGTTCAAATGCGCATATACATGCACAAATTGTTGATGATGTGAATGGAAAAACTTTGGTTGCTGCTAGTAGCGTATCAATGAAAATTGATAATGGTAGCAATGTAGAAGCTGCTACAAAAGTTGGTGAAGAAATCGCTAAACTTGCAAAGAAAGCAAAAATTGAAAATGTTGTATTTGACCGTGGTGGATATATCTATCATGGACGTGTGAAAGCGTTAGCCGAAGCTGCTCGTGAAGCAGGGCTTAAGTTCTAAAGGAGGTCACGATGGAAAACAAACAAGAGGAAACAAAAACAGTAGAAGTTGTTGAAGAAGTGGCAACTCCAGAAGTTAAAGCTGAAACAACAGAAACAAAAGATGCAAAACCAGCTGCTAAACCAGCTCCAAGACAAGCATCAAACAATAATAGAAGAAATGATCGTAAACCTGGTGGTAGAAGACCAAGAAGAGATCGTCAAGAAAAAGAATTTGAAGAACGTGTTGTTACAATTAACCGTGTAACAAAAGTAGTAAAAGGGGGACGTCGTTTCCGTTTTGCAGCTTTAGTTGTTATTGGTGATGGTAAAGGACGTGTTGGATTTGGAACAGGAAAAGCAAATGAAGTTCCTGATGCAATTAAGAAAGCAATTGAAAACGCTAAGAAAAACTTATTTACAATTCCAACTGTTGGTACAACAATTCCACACGCAATCACAGGAAATTATGGTGCAGGAAGCGTATTCTTACGTCCAGCATCAGAAGGTACTGGGGTAATTGCTGGTGGTGCCGTTCGTGATGTGTTAGAGGTAGCTGGTATCAAAGATGTTTTAACAAAATGTCTTGGTTCACGTACCCCAATTAACATGGTTCGTGCGACAATGGTTGCGTTACAAGAGCTAAAAACAGTGGAAGATATTGCACGTCTTCGTGGAAAAAAACCAGAAGAGATTCGTGGTTAGGAGGTATGCAAGATGAAATTACATGAAATGAAATATAATGAAGGTGCTAGAAAAAATCGTAAACGTCTAGGACGTGGACATGCTTCAGGTACTGGAAAAACAGCAGGGAAGGGACATAAAGGACAAAATGCACGTTCAGGTGGTGGAGTTCGTTTAGGTTTTGAAGGTGGTCAAACACCATTAGCAAGAAGATTGCCAAAACGTGGATTTACAAACTTCACAAGAAAAGAATATGCAGTTGTTAATGTTGAATCTTTAAATAAATTTGATAATGGAGTGGAAGTTACTCCAGAATTATTAATTGAAACAGGTCTAGTTGGGAAAGAGTTATATGGAATCAAAATTCTAGGGCGTGGAGAATTAGAAAAGAAGTTAACTGTAAAAGCAAATAAATTTTCTAAATCAGCAGTAGCTGTTATAGAAAAAGCAGGCGGGAAAGCAGAGGTAATCTAACATGTTTTCCACATTTGCTGACATGTTCAAGAATAAGGATATCCGCAAGAAAATTCTATTTACTTTAGCGATGTTATTTGTGTTCCGTTTCGGTGCACAAATTCCTGTCCCTAATGTAGATATTTCAACTGGAGTAGAAAGCAATAACTTAGTTTCAATGATGAACTTACTTGGTGGTGGAGCAATGGATAAATTATCTATTTTTGCACTAGGAGTTGGTCCTTATATTACAGCATCGATTATTATTCAATTATTGTCGATGGATGTAATTCCACATTTGACAGAACTTGCAAAGAGTGGTCAAACAGGTAGAAAACAACTTGACAAGTATACAAGGTATTTAGGTGTTGTATTATGTTTTGTGCAAGCGTACACAACAACATTAGTGTTAACAAACTCTGATGGAAGTAGTATTCTTATTAATCAAAACTTATCTGGATTCTTATATGTAGCAACGATCTTTACAGCAGGAACAATGTTCTTGTTATGGATCGCTGATCGAATTTCAATGCATGGTATTGGAAATGGTGTATCAATCATCATTTTCGCAGGTATCGTAGCAGATATGCCATTCCAATTTAGTGAAGCATTTAGATCATTAACTGCGGGAGCTAGTGGTAGTGCATTCTTTAATGGTATATTAACATTCAGTGGATTTATATTTATTTATTTATTAATTATTGTATTGGTTATATTCATCCAAACGGCGGTACGTAAAATTCCAATTCAATATACTTCAAGTACAGTGCAAAATAAAAACAAAGATATGACTTATTTGCCATTGAAAATTAACTCTGCAAGTGTTATTCCAGTAATCTTTGCATCAGCAGTTATGATTGCACCAGTAACAATTGTTCAATTATTGATCAATAACAGTGTAATTAAGGCGTCTGGTTGGACAAGTACAATGAGTGAATTGTTAGGTATGCAATCAGTACCATCCCTTTGTATTTATGCAGTACTAATATTCTTGTTTACTTTCTTCTATACGAAGTTAACAGTAGATCCAGAAAAGATCTCTGAAAATTTAAGTAAATCAGGAACATACATTCCAGGGATTCGTCCAGGAAAAGAAACAAAGGATTATATTAATAAAGTGTTGTCTCGTATTACCGTATTAGGAGCATTATCATTAGTGTTTATTGCACTATTACCAAATGTTGCACCACTATTGATTCCTAGTTTACCTCAATCAATTCGATTGGGTGGAACAGGGTTAATCATTGTTGTTGGGGTAGCGATGGAAACAGTTGCACAACTAAAAGGACAGATGACAGCGAAGTCTTACCGTGGTTTTATGGGGGTTAAAAGATAAACGATGAACATTTTGATTATGGGGGGACCTGGTGCTGGAAAAGGTACAATGTCCTTAAAAATCGTTGAAAAGTTTAACGTTTTACATATATCGACGGGTGATATTTTCAGAAGTGAAATTGGAAAACAAACAGCTTTGGGAATGGAAGCCAAGAAATATATGGATCAAGGTCTATTAGTTCCGGATGAGGTTACGAACCCAATGGTAAAAAGCTTTATTGAAAAGCAAGATATAAAGAATGGGTATTTACTAGATGGATACCCAAGAACATTAGCACAAGCAAAAGCATTTGATGAATTAGTAAAAGGTACAGATATGGAAATCGATAAGGTTCTTACATTAGAGATTCCCTTTGAAAAATTAGCTGTTCGTATTACAGGACGCCGTCTATGTAAAGGATGTGATGCAATCTATCATATAGATAATCATCCATCAAAAGAAGAAGGTATTTGTGATATTTGTGGAAGCGAATTGTATCAACGTGATGATGACACGGTAGAAAGTCTATCGGTTCGTTTAGAAGAGTATTCAAAAAATGCTGATCCAATTCTTGATTACTATGGTGATAGAGTTGTAGTAATTAATGCAGATCAAAGTGCTGATGAAGTTTGGCAGGATATTCAAAATGCTTTAGGAGGTAACGCATGATTACATGTAAATCTGCTAGAGAAATTGAATTGATGAAAAAAGCTGGGGAAATCGTTGCACTTGCACATGTTGCAGCGAAGAAAGCTATCAAGCCAGGATTAAATACAATCGAATTAGATAAAATTTGTGAAGATGTAATTCTGGCCAATGATGCCACACCTTCGTTTAAAGGGTTATATGGTTTCCCTAATGCTTGTTGTATATCTGTGAATAACGTGTTAGTTCATGGTATTCCTAATAAGAAAACGATCCTTAAAGAAGGAGATATCGTTTCTGTTGATATTGGAGCTTGTTATAAAGGATATCACGGTGATTCAGCTTGGACATATCCAGTTGGAAAAATAAGTGAAGAAACGCAAAAATTATTGGACGTAACGGAACAATCGTTATATGAGGGATTAAAACTAGCGAAAGCTGGAAATCGTTTAACTGATATTTCTCATGCGATTGAAACACATGTCCATAAGTATAATTTCTCAATTCCAAAAGACTATACAGGTCATGGAATAGGGACAAGTGTACATGAAGATCCAACCGTACCTAATTTTGGTAAACCTGGCTTAGGTGTATTACTGAAAAAGGGAATGACTTTGGCAATTGAACCAATGGTTCATGCAGGAAGACCACAAACAAAAGTTTTAGATGATGATTGGACTGTGGTAACTGCAGATGGTTCATTGGCAGCGCATTTCGAACATACGGTTGTCATTGACGAAGATAAGTGTGAAATATTGACAAAATTACATAATAATGTGGAGGAATAAGAATGGCTAAACAAGACGTTATTGAAATTGATGGCATTGTAGAAGATACACTTCCAAATGCAATGTTTAAAGTGAAATTGGAAAACGGGCACGAAATAATGGCTCACGTTTCTGGTAAAATCCGTATGCATTACATTCGCATTTTACCAGGCGATCGTGTTACCGTTGAAATTTCACCGTATGATTTAACACGTGGGCGTATAACATTCCGTCATAAGTAACGGATAGGAGGATTTTATTATGAAAGTAAGACCATCAGTAAAGCCGATTTGTGACAAATGTCGCATAATCAAGAGAAAAGGTCGTGTTATGGTGATTTGCGAAAATCCTAAACACAAACAAAGACAAGGATAAGAGAGGTAAGAAATATGGCTCGTATTGCAGGAGTAGACATTCCACGCGATAAGCGTGTAGTTGTTTCATTAACATATGTATACGGAATCGGACGCACTACAGCAAGCAAAGTATTAGCTGCAGCTGGTGTAGATGAAAACATCCGTGTAAAAGATTTAAGTGAAGAACAACTGAATAAGATTCGTAAAGAAGTCGATTCAGTTAAAGTAGAAGGGGATTTGCGTCGTGAAGTTCAATTAAACGTTAAACGTTTGATGGAAATTGCATCATACCGTGGAATCCGTCATAGAAGAGGTTTGCCTGTTCGTGGACAACGTACGAAAACAAATGCTCGTACGCGTAAAGGTCCTGTTCGTACAGTTGCAAACAAAAAGAAATAAGCAAGGAGGTAGATGAAAATGGCAAAAGTAAAAAAAGGTGCTTCTCGTAAGCGTCGTATAAAGAAGAATATTGCAAAAGGTTGTGCTCACATTCATTCTACATTTAACAATACAATTGTTACAATTAGTGATGAAGGTGGAAACGCTGTTGCTTGGTCAAGTGCTGGAGCTTTAGGGTTTAAAGGTTCTCGTAAATCTACACCTTATGCAGCTCAAATGGCTGGAGAAGCAGCTGGTAAGGCTGCAATGGAACATGGTATGAAAACTGTATCTGTAAATGTCAAAGGACCAGGTCCTGGGCGTGAAGCAGCAGTTAGAGCATTGCAAGTAGCAGGATTAGAAATTACATTGATTAACGATGTAACACCTATTCCTCATAATGGATGTCGTCCACCGAAACGACCACGTGGATAATAACCAAAAACAATGAGGAGGTAATATGAAAATGCAAAAATTTGAACGTGCGCAGTTTGAAGTGAAAGAATTTATTGATTCTGAAAATTATGGAAAGTTTGTAATCGAACCTCTTGAAAGAGGATTTGGTACAACAATTGGAAATGCATTGAGACGTGTATTATTATCTTCCTTACCAGGAGGAGCAGTCTTTTCAATTAAAGTTGATGGAGTGTTCCACGAATTTACTTCGATTCCTGGAGTGAAAGAAGATGTAACATCAATTATTTTAAACCTTAAGAATTTGATTCTTACGATTGAAGATGATGAAATTCATACCCTTCATATAGCCAAAAAAGGTTATGGAGAAGTATATGCTTCTGATATCGAATGTCCAGATGGAGTGGAAATCTTAAATAAAGATTTATATATTTGTACAATTGAAGAAGGACATACTTTGGAAATGGAATTACAAGCAAGAAATGGTAGAGGTTACGTGAGTGCTGATCAAAATAAACACTTATACCAAGGACCTAATCAACCATTAGGAATTATTTATACAGATTCTATTTATACACCAATTGAGAAAGTATCTTACAATGTAGAGCCAACACGTGTTGGTCAAGATGCTTCTTATGATAAAGTAGAATTGGAAATCTGGACAAATGGATCAATCACTCCTCAAGAATCTATCGCATTAGGTTCTAAGATCTTGATTGATCACTTAGAATTATTAACAAATGTACATGAAGTTGTTAACGATATGGAATCTGTAATGAAAGATGTGCAAGGTGAAGTTGTTAACAAAGGGCTTGTAATGATGATTGAAGATCTAGACTTATCAGTTCGTTCATATAACTGTTTAAAACGTGCAGGAATTCAAACGGTTGAAGAGCTTACACAAAAAACAGAAGATGAAATGATGAGAGTTAGAAACTTAGGTAAGAAATCATTAAAAGAAGTAAAAGACAAAATTTATGATTTGGGGCTTAGCTTCAAATCTTATGAATAAGATGTAAAGGAGGATTAAGTCTTTATGAAAAATCGTAAATTAGGACGTACTGCAGATCATCGTAAAGCTATGCTTAGAAATCTAGCTACTTCTGTTATTATTTCTGAAAGCGTTGAAACTACGGAAATGAAAGCAAAAGAAGTGAGTTCAGTTGTGGAAAAATTGATCACATTAGCGAAAAGAGGAGATTTACATGCTCGTCGTCAAGCAGCTAGCTATGTTAGAGATGTTGTAGCAGATGAAGAAACTGGACAAACAGCTCTTCAAAAACTATTTACGGAAATTGGACCTATGTATAAAGACCGTAATGGTGGGTATACAAGAGTTGTGAAAACAAGAAATCGCCGTGGTGATAATGCTACAATGGCAATTGTTCAATTAGTTAAATAAATATAAAGAAAGACATCATTAAGATGTCTTTTTTTCGTTTGAATAATTTTTTTATTCTAAACACATGATAATTTTTTAAGAATAGTGTATTCTATTATAGTCAGGAGAATACAATGAATGAAATGATAGAAATAATGGAACATGCATTGGAAGATAGTTTGCCAATGCTTCCAGTATTGTTTATAGCGTATTTCATATTAGAAATCTATGAACATCGAAGCAATGAAGATAGTGAATATGTACTACTTAAAAAATATGGGCCACTTTTTGGGTCTTTTTTAGGAATCATACCGCAGTGTGGTGTAAGTATTGTTGCTGCTACTATGTTCTTAGATAAGAAGATTACGATAGGAACGTTGATTAGTATTTTTATTGTTACCAGTGATGAAGCAGTTCCAATATTACTTGCCAATCCAGAGTTATATGGAAGTATTTTACAATTAATTGTTGTGAAAGTCATTGTGGCAATTGCTGTAGGATATTTTGTTGATGCTGTATTTAAGCAATTTAAAATGTATAATGGGAAGTATACAACAAGTAAAAGTCAAAGCTGTGATACGCATGAATCGACATTGGTTGCTGCTTTAAAACATACAGTAAAGATTTTTGGTTTTATCTTATTGGTAAACTTATTACTTACTTTTGTTTTGCATGAAGTAGGCGAAGATACATTATCAAAGGTACTACTTACAGATACAGTTTTTCAGCCAGTAATAGCAGCTTTATTTGGATTTATTCCAAATTGTGCTGCAAGTGTCGTTTTGACACAATTGTTTGCTTCTGGTATCTTATCATTTGGAGCGTTGAGTGCTGGACTTATTACAAATGCAGGATTGGGATTATTAATCTTATTGAGATATCGGATTGATAAAAAGTATTTCTTATTTATTATTTCAGTTTTATTTGTCGCAGCTATTCTAACAGGTAGTGTACTAAGTTTCTTTTAGTAAGAAAGGAATTTGATACAAAGTGGAGGATTTATGAAAAAATTAGGGATCATATTTGGGATACTCTGTTTATTGGTTGGTTGCGGAGAAGAGAAAAAGCAAGAACCAATTGTAAAAGAGGAACCTAAAGATACAGTAGTAAGTTTTGTTGGTGTAGGAGATAATCTGATTCATGGCTCGATTTATCGCGAAGCTGATGGTTTTGCAGGTGAGATGAATGATGAAGAGTATGATTTTAAGCCAATGTATAAACAAGTTAAAAAAGATATTAAAAAGGCAGATATTTCTTTTATCAACCAGGAAACGATTCTTGGTGGTGATGAATTAGGGCTATCAGGATATCCTGCTTTTAATTCGCCTACATCGATTGCTGAAGATTTAAATGATACAGGTTTCAATTTATATAATTTAGCGAGTAATCATTCTTTGGATCGAAGTAGTGATGGAATTATAAACGCTTTACAAGCGTTTGATAAGCTGGAAGGCATTACATATAGTGGAATATCTGATAGTGAGGAAAGGGCTTCACAAATTGCTGTATTTGAACGAGAGGGGATAACTTTTTCGTTTCTTTCTTATACATATGGGACAAATGGTATCGAACCAATGAATGCGTATGAAGTTTCATATTTTGATGAAGAAAAAATTAAGAATGATGTAGCAAAAGCAAAAACAATAAGTGATGTTGTGATTGTATCTGCTCACTGGGGAGATGAGAATACATTTGAACCTAATGACATGCAGAAAAAATATGCACAATTATTTGCTGATCTAGATGTCGATGTTGTTATTGGAACACATCCCCATGTCATTCAACCAATTGAATGGTTAGAGGGTACAAATGGAAATCAAACACTAGTTGTATATTCCCTGGGAAATTTTCTTGGTGGGATGCTGGGGGTAGACAATATTCTATCAGGAATGATAAGTTTTGATTTTATTAAAGATGTGAAAACAGAGGATATTCGCATTGAAAATGTGAAGTGGACACCATTGGTTATTCACTTTGAGGGAAATCAAAATAATATTGTTGATGATCGTTACAACTATGCAGTATATAAACTAGAGGATTATTCAGATAAATTAGCAAAAAAACATGTGCTTAACGGTTATGAAGGGCAACGTGTAGACCAATTATTGTTGGTAGAGAAAACAAAACAAGTTATTAATAAGTCATTTTACACTGAGGATAAGTAAATGGAAAATACAATTAAACAGATGGAACAATATGCAAAGAAAAATAATATACCAATCATGGAGCATGAAGGAATAGAATTTTTAGCCACATATATTAAAAATCATGAAGTGAAAACCATTTTAGAACTTGGAAGTGCGATTGGTTATTCTGCAATTCAAATGGCTAGGATTAACAAAGATATTCATGTGGTTACAGTAGAACGTGATGAAAAGCGATATCAAGAAGCATTAAAAAATTTAAAAACTACAAAACTGGAAGAGCAAGTTGATATTTATCTTGCAGATGCACTAACCTTTTCTACGGATCAAAAATATGATTTGATTTTTATTGATGCAGCGAAAGCACAATATATTAAATTTTTTGAACGTTATAAGAAGAACTTGAAGGATGATGGTGTAATCATTAGTGATAATTTAAAATTTCATGGAATGGTGGATACACAGGAACGAATTAAAAATCGCAATACTAGACAGTTAGTGAATAAAATTAAAAAGTATATATATTTTTTAGAAGATAATGATGAATTTTCAACAAGCTTCTATGATATCGGTGATGGAATTGCAATTAGCAAACGTAAATAATTTTTAATTGAAATAGTTTGATTAGTAAAATATATTTGTTTTATGATATAATAATTCTAGACATGTAGTGGAGGATAATCTATGAAAAAAACATTAGGATTATTGGCCGTTGTTGGAGCAGCAGCTGCAGTAGTGGCATACAAGATGAAAAAAGATGAAGTTAAGAAAGACATCAAACAGCTTGATGAGGATAATGGAGAAAGAATTTTACGTACAGTTGAAGAACAAGGATTTGAACCTATTGATTATGATAGTAAGCCAGAACCCTTTTCAGCTAAGACGTTTCCTCATTTAGAAGAAAAGGACATTATTGAAATTACCAAAGCAAGTGAAGAAGAATTTAAAAAACTAGGCGATGTGGATGTAAATGAAGAGCGTCCAATTCAACACAATGTTAAATTTAAAAAAGAAATTGATTTAGAAGAATTTAAAAATATTGTGATTGGTGAAGGATATGTAGTAACAAATGGAGAAGGTGAAAACGAACTTCTAATATTACATATATCAAAAATGGATCAAGATGATATTTCTTCAAAAGTATTCTATTTAGCGGACTTGGCAAAAGCTCATGATGGTGAATACAACGGATGGATATGTAAACAATAAAACGAAGATTTATCTTCGTTTTATTCTTTTTGGAGGTATGTATGAAATTTATAAAGTTGGGTTTATCGTTCATTGCGTTAGGTTGCTTTATGATGGTTTGCATTCTTGTTTTGGATTTGAAAAATGAATATATGATAATGAGTTCTTTAGCTTTTGTTTTGCTGGGTGGATTTATTATCAGTGCTAAAGATTTTCGAAAAAATAAATGTATAAGTAAAAAATTGGGAGCTTTCATAGTATTTCTATTATCCTTTTCCTTGTTTTGGACAATACTATATGTATTTGCAAAAAGTGGAGGATATTTAATATCAGAAAATATAGATTTTATTTTATTGCTATTGAATAGTGGAGTGATGGGAGGAAGTCTCTTTATTGTGTTACGTGAATCTAAAAAAGCACGTCAATTTTTTGTATCACTTTTGGATGTTTTCTTTTAGCCATATTCATTGTGTCTTGACACAAAAAATAGTATAATAAGAACAATTTGAGGTAAGCTGATGGAAATAATAAAAGTAAAAAATCTAAACTTCTCATATGATGAAACGACACCTACAATCAAGGATGTTTCTTTTTCTGTGGAAGAGGGAAGTTATACAACGATTGTGGGACACAACGGAAGTGGAAAAAGTACTATTGCTAAACTTTTGGATGGGCTTTTAGAAAAGAAGAGTGGTTCTATTGAAATTGGTGGATTAGAGTTAAATGAAGCAAATATCTACAAAATACGAGAACAGGTTGGGATTGTATTTCAAAATCCAGATAATCAATTTATTGGGGCAACGGTTGCAGATGATATTGCTTTTGGTTTAGAAAATCAACAAGTTCCAAGTGATGAAATGCCTAAGATTATAGAGCAGTATGCCAAAAAAGTAAATATGTATGATTTTTTGGATAAAGAACCAACGAAGCTTTCAGGCGGACAGAAACAAAGAGTGGCAATCGCAGGGGTTTTGGCGATGAATTTGAAAGTCATCATTTTAGATGAAGCTACGAGTATGTTGGATCCACAAGGGAAAGTAGAGATTAATGCATTAGTAAACGAATTACATGAAAAAAGCAATCTTACGATTATTTCGATTACCCACGATATGGAAGAGGTATTACGCAGTGATCATGTACTGGTGATGGACAATGGTGAAGTTAAGATAAGTGGGACACCAGAGGAAGTTTTAAGTAATGAAAAAGAATTGATAGATTTGAAATTGGATTTACCTTTTGTGTATAAAATGCAAAAGGAATTATATAATGTAGGATTTGAATTTGAAAAGCAATTAGAACTAGAAGGAGTTGTTGAATCGTTATGTCAATTGAATTTAAAGCGTTAACACATACTTATAATGAAAAAACTCCTTTTCCTTATGTAGCATTACACGATGTGGATTTAGAAATTAAGGAAGGTATTTTTACTGCGATTATAGGTGAAACGGGAAGTGGTAAGAGTACCCTTGTTCAACATCTAAATGCGTTACTTACACCAACTAGTGGTAAAGTTATTGTTGATGATTTTATAATCACATCAGAGAAGAAAGCAAAGGATTTAAAAAAGTTACGTAAGAAAGTTGGTTTAGTTTTTCAATTTCCTGAATATCAATTGTTTGAAGAAACAATTGAAAAAGATATTGCATTTGGTCCTAAAAACTTTGGTGTGGAAGAAGAAGCTGCAAAAAAGAAAGCACGTGAAATGCTAGCGTTGGTAGGATTGGATGATTCTTATCTAAATAGAAGTCCTTTTGATTTGTCTGGTGGACAGAAGCGACGAATTGCAATTGCAGGTATTTTAGCTCTTGATCCTGATATTTTGGTTTTGGATGAACCAACAGCAGGTCTTGATCCACAAGGGGCAAAAGAGATGATGCAACTTTTCACAAAACTAAATAAAGAATTTAATAAGACCATTATTATGGTGACACATGATATGGAACATGTACTACATTATTGTGAAGATGTGGTTGTATTGAAAAAAGGAAAAGTAGTTCATACATGTAGTGCTAATGAGTTTTTCAATAACTATGATTTACTTGAACAATTGCATGTGGCATTACCTAAAGTTATAGAGTTTAAAAAGATGTTACAAGATAAAGGAATCAAGATTAATCCTGAAATCTTTGATATGCATGAGTTAGCTCTTGAACTCAAGGAGGAATTGAAACATGGGTGATATGGTATTAGGTAGATATCTTCCTCTTGATTCTATTCTTCATCGAATGGATCCAAGAGCAAAGATTATCTGTATGTTATTTTTACTTATTGCTATTTTTATTCCTGCTGGGTATTTGGGATATGTAATATTAGGTGGATTGGTGATTTCGCTTATATTATTATCCAAATTAAAGATTACATATATTTTAAAAGCAGTGAAGCCAATGATGTTCATGTTGGTATTTTTACTTATTATTAATATCTTGGTAATCAAGAGTGGTAACTTATTGTTATCATTAGGTTGGTTTGAGGTATACGATGATGCTATTTTTCAAACCTTGTTTATCGTTGTTCGCTTGGCTTTGATGATTAGTATTACAACCCTGTTAACAGCAACAACCAAGCCATTAGATTTAACATTGGGAATTGAGGACTTGTTAACACCGTTTAAAAGAATTGGTGTTCCAGCGCATATTATCGCGATGATGATTTCTATAGCATTGCGTTTTATTCCAACTTTAATTGAAGAGACACAGAGAATTATGAAAGCTCAAGCAAGTCGTGGTGTGGATTTTGAAGAAGGAAAGTTTACAGAAAAGATTCGTGGAATTCTTTCGCTTATCGTACCCTTATTTATTTCTGCTTTTCAAAGAGCTGAGGATTTGGCTTATGCAATGGAAGCAAGAGGATATGCACCTGATGAAGAGCGTACGCGATATAAGCAGTTAAAACTGACAGGCATGGATATTATGTCTATGTTGCTATGTTTCGCTGTCTTAATTGGGCTTATAGGGTATATTGTACTATGAGGTATAAAGTTACAGTAGCATATGATGGAAGTGAATATCATGGTTGGCAAACACAAAGAAAAGGGAATAGTATTGAAGAAGCAATTGAAAAGGTGCTATATACTATGCATGATAGTGAAGTAGAGATTGTAGGTAGTGGAAGAACGGATAGTAAAGTTCATGCATTGGGGCAAGTCTTTCACTTTGATTCATCTTTGGGGTTGAGCAAAGAAAGAATGAAAGAAGCACTAAATGCACAACTTAATCGTAGTATTCGAATTAAAACAGTAGAAATAGTTAGTGATGATTTTCATGCCCGTTTTGATGCCAAAGGAAAGCGTTATGAGTATTTTGTTTCAAAAGATACAAGTAATCCATTTATTCGCAAATATATGGACATTGACTATCATCCGTTGGCTTTAAAAGCAATGCAAGAAGCTGCTACCATTTTTGTTGGCACACATGATTTTACGAGTTTTACTTCATCAAAAATTGATCAGCGAAAAGGTCGAATTCGTACAATTACCAAGTTTGAAGTATCACAAGATGGTGATGTTACTCATTTTGTAATTGAAGGAGATGGTTTTCTTCGTTATATGGTAAGAATGATGGTACAAACGATTATCATGGTAGGAAAAGGAAAAGTAAGCATTGAAGAAGTGGAACAAATGCTATTAGCAAAGAATAAACACACATGTAAATATAAAGCAAATGCATGCGGATTATATTTAGTAGAAGTAAAGTATTAGGGAGGGATAGTATATGAAAACTAATTATCATACACATACAACACGTTGCAATCATGCCTGCGGTAGTGATGAGCAATTTGTGTTAAGCGCAATTCGAGGTGGGTTTAAAGAGTTGGGTTTTAGTGATCATTCGCCATGGAATTATAGTCCTTCTACATACAAAGGAAGTCATATCCGAATGCGATTAGAAGAATTTGAAGATTATTATAATAGTCTTTCTCATTTGAAAGAAAAATATAAAGATCAAATTTCAATAAAAATTGGTTTAGAAGTGGAATATTTTCCTGAATACATGGAATGGTTAAGAAGGTTTATTAAAGAAAAAGAACTGGATTATATTATCTTGGGTAATCATTTTCATAAAAGTGATGAAAATGGGCCATATTATGGCCATGAATGTGATAAGGATAAATGGTTGAGACAGTATGCAATAGATGCAATTGAAGCATTGGAAACAGGTTTATATGCGTATTTAGCTCATCCTGACTTATTTATGAGAGGACGTACAAAGTTTGATCGCTTGGCAAAAGAAGTCTCGTATCAAATTTGTGAAGCATGTAAAGAGATGGATATTCCATTAGAATATAATTTAGCTGGTGCAGAAGTATCGGATTATATGCACGTTATACAATATCCACATCCAGAGTTTTGGAAAATTGCTGCAGATGTAGGAAATAAAGTTATTATAGGTTGCGATGCCCATAATTATAAGCAATTAGAAAATGAACATTATTGGAATAAAGCATTAAAACATATAGAAGAATTGGGTTTGGAGCGAGTAGAAACAATAAAATTTTTGCGGTAAATTTGAAAATATGCGAACTAAATTGTATTCTATATTGTCTATATTATAGAAGGAAAAATATTTCCTTCCTATAATTAGAAGATATATAGATATATATAATACATTCGCCTGTCTATATATCTGTTTGAAAAGTAGGTATTCGTCCATCTACTTTTCTTTTTTTATGAATAAATCAAAAAATACAAAAATACTCAAAAAAGGTTGTAAAAAAGGTAAATTTGTCATAAAATAGTACATGGCACTATGCCATTGTAGCCCCGGAAACTACAATGAAAGGAAATAGTAAAATGCGCCAAACAACATTTATTAAGCCAGCTGAAGTTACACGTACATGGTACGTTGTAGATGGAGCAGGTAAGACAATGGGACGTTTAGCTACAGAAGTAGCTGCAGTATTACGTGGGAAACATAAACCTACGTTTACACCTAATGTCGATTGTGGTGATTTTGTTATTGTGATAAACGCAGACAAAATCGAAATGACAGGTAAAAAGATGGAGAATAAAAAATATTACTCTCACTCTATGTATCCTGGAGGACTTAGAACACGTACAGCAAAAGTTATGAAACAACAATATACAGTAGAATGGGTTGAAAAAGCTATTCACGGTATGTTGCCACATACAAGACTTGGAGATGTACAACGTAAACATTTATTTGTTTACACAGGTAGCGAACATCCACACGCTGCACAAAAACCAGTGGAAATGAAACTTAAAGGATAAGGAGGAATAAGAATATGGCAACAAAGAAAACAGTATCATATAATGGAACTGGTCGTAGAAAAAGTTCAGTTGCTCGTGTCTTTATGACTCCGGGTAAAGGTAATATCGTTGTTAATGGAAAAACATTAGAAGATTATTTACCATTAGAAACTTTAAGAATGGTGGTTAGATCACCATTAGAAACGACAGATACATTATCTCAATTTGATATTAAGATCAATGTAAATGGTGGAGGATACACAGGACAAGCTGGAGCTATGCGTCATGGAATTTCCAGAGCATTGCTTGAAGTTAGTTCAGACTATCGTTCAGCATTAAAAGCAGAAGGATTCTTGACACGTGACCCTAGAATGAAAGAACGTAAAAAATACGGTCTTAAAGCTGCAAGACGTGCACCACAATTTAGTAAACGTTAGAAACAAGAAAAATTTGTCAAAAAATCAAAAAAACTCAGAATCATCTAATCTTATTTGGATTATATCTGAGTTTTTTTGTATCTTTTTAAAAGTAAAATATGCTAATTTATGTTTATAATGAATATGATATGTAATCTATTGATGCCATGATATAATTGAAATACTTAGTTTGGGGGAGAAATATGAAAAACTTATTTATAAAACTTTTTATTTTGCTTAGTTGTGTTGTGGTGGCTTATGTTATTCACTATACTTGGCTGACTAAATATATTAGTCAAACAAACCCTCCAATATATATTTATATATTGGTATGGATAGCATTAGCTATTATTTTATATGGTATTGTAACTTTTTTCTTTACAGGGTGGAATGATATTGAAAGAGGAATACTTCTTATAGTTTATTATTTTTGTGTGCTGTGGTTGCTTGTAATTGGTAGACAAAATTATGGGTATACTGATTTTTCATGGAATCCTTTTAGTTTTGTTTTTGATATTATTAATAATGATTTTAATTCGCGAACACTTGCTTTTCAAAATGTACTTCTTTTTATTCCAGCACCAATTATAAATCAATTTTTTATAAAGAAAAGAAACACTAATGTATTTTTATGTGCTGTAATTGCAATATCAGTAGAATTTATTCAAAGGATTACAGGGCGGGGAATATTTGATTTGAGTGATATTACTTTATACTTTATTGGTATTAGTATCGGATTTATTTTGGTTAATCCCTTTAATAAACTAGAAAAAATTAAATTATAATTGATTTTATTCATTTAATTTTTACCAATACGATTAATGCAGCGCCAAAATAATTCAAACATGAATTTTATCATATATAATATATTTATAACAGGAGGTGCATATGTTTCAAATCGGGACTTTTTCAAAATTAACAGGAATTAGTATTGATAGATTGAGAAATTATGACAATAAGAATATTTTGAAACCTACTTTTATTGATGATATAAGTGGTTATCGATATTATAGTGAGGAACAGATTGCAAAGGCTAATCGAATCCAAATATTAATTGAGATTGGATTTAGCTTAAAAGAAATTGCTACTATCTCAACGTTGTCACAAATCCAGATGATTGATCTTGTGAAGCAGAAAAGGGTTAAAGCAAATGATCAACTTTTGACCATAAAAAGACAAATTGCACTCATGGATTACGCAATCAACGATTTACAGAAAAAGGATGAGTTTGCATTGTCGTTAAATATAAAAAAAATACCATCAAGAAAAGTAGTTTCTTTACGTCAAACAATCAAGCGCTTTGAAGATGAAGGAATGCTTTGGGAAAAATTATCATATGAGGTTAATAAATATAATATAAAATTTGTTAATGCATCTTGGACATATGCTTTTACGCACTCGATTGATTTAGTGAATAATGAAATTGATACAGAAGTTCAAAAAGAAGTGTCCCTTATTCAAGATGATATTGAAGATTTGAAATTTAAAGAAATACCCCAAAGCCTAGTTGCTTCTGTCGTTTTCAAAGGTGGCTATGAAAATATTCAGAAAATACATGATTATGTTGATAAGTGGATAAAAGTTATGGGATATAAATGGAATGGTTCTCCATTTCAAATATATTATATATCTCCGGCAGAAGTTTTAGATGAAGATGGATACATTACTGAAATGTGCTATCCAATTATAAAATAAAGAGTTGACTCTAGTATTGTACTAGACTATATGATGTCATTAGGAATTCCTAGAAGTTAATATAAAGGAGCTAATGATGGATAAAAAGGTAATTGATTTAGATCATCATAAAGATGATTATGAATGTATGTGGAATGGGATAGAAGATGTTTATATTACGAAGACAAAAGAAAAAATACCTAATTTCTATTTTTTTGTGTTAGCAGGTATTGGAAACTTTGTTTATTTCAAATCAAAAAACGGGAATATGAAACGTTTCGCTAGTTGGAGTGATGGGCGTACGAAGTCAATGTATAAATGGCTTGCACCTATTGTTGGATTTTCATATAAGCATATCGAAGGAAGAAGCTTTTCATATGTTTTAAAGAAATCCAAACAACAAATCGATGAAGGGAATCCAGTAGTGATAGGAAATCTGGATATGTATTATTTAAAGTATTACCCTAAATTCTACAAACAATTACATATCCCTACACATTATGTTTTGATGGTTGGATATGACGAAGATAAGCGAGAAGTAATTGTTCATGATTGTGGATTAGATAACCCACAGTCGATAAGTTATGAGTTGCTTGAAAAAGCTTTGGATATTGATGAAGAAGCTGGAAATAAAAAGAATACAATTTGTTATTTAGAGTTTGGAAAACTTGCAGATGTAAATGAAATTTCAAGAAAAGCGTTAGCTTTAAAAGCGGCTGATATGTTAGAAAAAAAACCTATTTTCTTAGGTATAAGTGGGATGCGGAAACTGGCTAAGGAATTTTCAACTTGGAAAGAAGAATTATCAGAAGATGAGTATAAGGTTTCGTTGGCTACACTAGTTACCTTTACTGGAACAGTGCCAACTTTACCAGATAAGCTTGTTAGTGAAGAAGCTAAAACAGGAGTTTTACACCAAGCAGCTAGAGAAAAAATTATTCATGTACTGGAATTTCTCAGACAAAACTATGATTTTAAGGATTTTGATAAAGCAATCAAATGTTTTGAAAAGAGTGCGATTTTTATAGAAAAGATGACAGATATGATATCGGATTATTTGTTGGATGATAATAGGTCTCTTGATTTAATACCGCGTATCATTTTAGAGATTGCAGATGAAGAAGAACGAGCATATAGGATTATCCAAGAATCACTAAAAAAACCTCTTTAGAGTTTAAAGAGATTTTTTGTTATATACTTAAAATGTCTGTAACTTCTTGAAGGTCTTTCTTCCCAAAATAAATTTCTTTATCATCAATGATCATACATGGAACACTCATGATATTATACTTTTCTTTGATCTTGGGAAAATGTGATAAGTCATACATTTCAGCTGTTATATTTTCATTTTCAATAGCAACTCTTTGAGTTGCCATAACTACATCAGGACACATCGTACATGATAATGATACCATCACTTTAATATTCTTAGGCTTTTCAATCTTTTTGATTTTATCTAAAATAGTTTCTTCAATGGTTTGCTTTGGACCGATGGCATTGTAAAGTGCGATTACAAAGGAATTAAATTCATGACCTCCAGGTACAGCATGATATTTTATACGTAAGTCTTTATTATTTTCATCAAATAAACTGATTGCTGGTTCACCTTGTTCAATCATAACCGTTTCATAAGATAACTTGTCACTCAATGAAGTGAATTCTTTTGTGAATTCAACAATTTCTTTTGATAATTCATCATCCATAATGAAACATTTTAAAATTGCCTTATGAGTAAATTTTTCTAAAATGGGAATTAATTGCTTTTTCATATCATTTGAGATAAAAATTGAATCGGATGCTTCTTCAGATGTCTCAGTTGATGTACTATTAATAGGTGCTGAAATACTTCTAGTCGTTAAGTTTAGTTGGTCCACTACCCCTGGTATATATTTCTCCAATGATGTGGAAGCAATAGCTCCATCAGAAACGGCAGTTGTGACTTGACGTAGGTTCTTAATACATACATCACCAGCTCCATATACGCCATCTAAGCTTGTTTTTTGGTTCACATCTGTAACTAAGTATCCTTGTTCATTTGTGCTCACCTGTGTCTTAAATAATGCGGTTGCGGGTTCATAGCCAGCAAAGACGAAAATACCAAAAGTTTTATTATCTTGTGCTTCATGTTGCCATTCTTTTTTTGTTTCATTGTTTCTGAAGATAGCTTTCTTTAATTGTGCATCACCGCTAGCAGAAAGAATTTCAGTATTGTAATGGATATCAATATTTGGATGTGATTTAACTTCATCAGCAATTGATTTTGCACAAGTGAAGTCAGGTTCACGAACGATCATTGTAACTTTACTAGCATACTTGGTAAGAAAGATTGCTTCTTCTGCTGCAGCAAAGCCACCACCAATGACAAAGACATCGAGACCACTAAAAAATTCTCCATCACAAGTTGCACAATAGGCAACCCCTCTTCCTCGAAATTCTTTTTCGCCTGTAAAGCCAATCATTCTAGGACTGGCACCAGTGGCTAAGATAACACCAACACTTTGATAGGTTCCTTTATCCGTTTTAATAGTTTTTATCTTTTTATTTAAAGATAAATCATTAACTTCAGCGATTTTAAACTCAGCGCCAAAGTTTTGTGCTTGTATGCGCATTTGCTCAGTAAGTTCTTTGCCACTTGTCTTCACAATTCCTGGATAATTTACAACCTCAGAAGTAATTGTAATCTGTCCACCTATCGTATCTTTCTCTATCACCAGCACACTAAATTGAGCACGAGCCATATAAATAGCGGCAGAGAGACCTGCTGGTCCTCCACCGATAATTATGACATCATATATGTCTTTCTTCATACTAAATTAGACCAACTAAATCAAGTGATGGCTTTAACGTTTTTTCTCCTGGTTTCCATTTTGCAGGACAGACTTCATCCCCGTTTTCATAAACGAATTGCGAAGCTTGTACTCTTCTTAATAATTCATCTGCATTTCTACCCACATTACCAGCAATAACTTCATAAGCAACAATCTTTCCTTCAGGATTAACAATAAAGCTACCACGTTCAGCTAATCCATCTGCTTCAATATATACATCAAAATCTTTTGCTAATGTTGCAGTTGGATCTGCTAACATAGGATAGTTAATTTTTTGAATTGTTTTTGATGTATCGTGCCATGCTTTGTGCACAAAATGAGTATCACAAGATACAGAATAAATTTCACAGTTGATGTTTTTAAATTCTTCATACTTTTCAGCAAGATCTTCTAACTCAGTTGGACAAACAAAGGTAAAATCAGCAGGGTAGAAGAAAAATACACTCCATTTCCCAAGCACATCTTTTTTACTGACTTCTTTAAAATCTCCATCTGCGAATGCTTGTACTTTAAAATCACTTATTTCTTTTCCGATTAATGACATAATATTCCTCCTCTAATAAATTAATATATAATATTGTCATACATTTGTTAGTTTTGACTAACTTATTATATATGGTAACATCATTAAAAATAGAAGACAAAAGCTTTGACCATAAAAAAAGCAGGCATTTGCCTGCAATGTGATTATCTAGGTTTGTTTTTATTTTCATTCCAATAATTTTTAACTTCATTCAAATCAAGATAAATTTTATCATTTGTTCTAAAATCTAAAATTTTACTAAAGAAGAATTCTCCTTCATTAAAACTTTCATAGATCATCAATGTTTTTCCATCATTTTTCAAAGTCCATTTCCCATCTTGGTTACTTACTTTAATGTTTTTAAGTTTTACATTGATCATCTTTCCGTTTTTGTCATCACCTGTTCTGTAAACTAAATATTTTTTCATAATCCTTTTCCTCCTCAAGTGTTTAACTTTACAATCCTATTATAGCACTTGTATAAAAAGAAGAAAGGAATATGCACGTAAAGAAATGATAGTAAATCATTGTTATTTAAAGGGTATTTATCATATGACAAAAACTTTTGACAGACAATTATTAATATTATGATACGATAAAGATAGAGAGGAGGATAAACTCATGGATATAGCAAAAAAGTTACAAAGATATCGTGAAGATAAAAGCCTAACTCAAGAGCAGGTTGCTGAAAATATTCATTGCTCAAGACAGACAATATCTAATTGGGAAACGGGAAAGAGTTTACCTGATATTACTAGTATTGTATTATTGAGTACATTATATGAGGTATCTTTAGATGAAATGCTGAAAGGAGATTCAATTATGTTACATCATATGCAAGAAGAATTAAAGAAATTAGAAATATCGAATTATACAAAAAAGACAAATAAGCGCTTTGTGAATTTCCAAAAGAACTTTACCAAGGGTTGGAAGATTGATTGGATTTCGATTGTTGGATATACATTGTTTATGCTTGTCCTCTATACAGCGATTATACTCTTCTTTATAAATAGATAATTACTAGAATATATTTACAAAACAAAAAAGACTTTATAACAAAGTCTTTTTCTTACTATATTGGTGGAGCTTAGCGGGATCGAACCGCTGACCTCCTGCGTGCAAGGCAGGCGCTCTCCCAGCTGAGCTAAAACCCCATGTATATAGAATTCGATTTAAATGGTGGGCCTGAATGGACTTGAACCAACGACCTCACCCTTATCAGGGGTGCGCTCTAACCACCTGAGCTACAGGCCCAACTATTCATCGAATGCCTATTAATAATATCATGTTAGGGCTTGCGTGTCAACAATTAAAAAGTAAAAAATATACCTTTTTTATCGGTATATTTTTTGGTTTTATTTATTGAAAAATACGTTTATTTCACCAAGGTCTGCATCGGCTTTCAACAAGCGTTTTCCACCATTATTATCCTTGTGTGAATGATAAGAGTTACCACCAATACTGATTTCTCCTAAATCAGTATCTAAACTGTATCCATAATCATCAATACTTCCAGCTAATGTAATATCAATACTACCTAAATTATTAGTGATTACTAGACTTTCTTTGAAGTCCCCACTGAATTCAGCATCTCCTAAATCAAGGTCTAACTTTCCAGTTTTAACTTTGATGTTTTTTGCTTCTAGACTTCCTAAATTTAAAGATAATGAAAGATTATCAATAGAAATATCATTCATTTCAACATTTCCTAAGTCAGCATCTACCTCAAGAGATTTACAGCTTTTAGGAACATATATTGTGATTTTTCGTTCGTATGAATCATCATCCCAAAAAGTAAAAGGGAAGATAACAATTTCTTGATTTCCAGTAGATAGTGAGATATCACCATCATTGTCTTTAAACTCTATAGCTTTTACATCATAGTTTTTTACTTCGATAGAAAATTTATCCGCTTCTTTAATATATACCTCTCCAGCATCTGCTTCAATATTAATTGATTTAACACTACTTTTTGTAGTATATGTTTTTGAATCTCTGAAATTTTTTCCATCTGACCAACCAGTGGTTGATACAGGTCCAAGCCTATATTGTTTTGCATAAATCATACCACCTTGAGAAATACCAATTGTAGTGATTACAATACCTACAAGGATAAAGATAGCAGAGATTAGCATAAGGCTTCTCATTGGTTTTTTTCTGTTTCTCATATCAATCCCTCCTTTTATGATTGTGCTGCATATGGTCTTCTATGGCTAAAACGGTTAAATAAGTTACTTACACAACGAATAGCCCAAGGTACAAATCTAGTAATTGCCATTGATAATGCTGCTAGTAAAAGCAACCCAACACCTAGTAGTATAAAAGATACACCAAGCGCTGTTATCCCTGCCATAAAATTAGTACCTAATAAGACAAAGCTACTAATAAAAGATGGTATAGCAACAATAATTAATGCTATTGTGCATGCAATTCCTGCAACAATAAGTGATGCTATTACAATGAAGAATGCTAATACGAGTAAAAATACTGCAAGCACTAGTGGTAAAGCAATTGGCAAAGCAAAAATCCCTAGAACAATAATCCATAATGCTTTCAAATCTTTACCATTAGAACGTTGGTGATAATATGGATTATTACTCTCATTATTATTGGTATTTTGTTTTGATTGATTTTTCTTAATTGTTGATTCTGCACGAATGGTAGCAGCTAATTTTTGAGGAGAACCCAATTCGTCGATAACTTTTTGCTCGTTCTCTTCTCCTGCTTCATCAAAGTATTCTTCAACATAATGAATGGCATCTTCGAATTCTTCTTTTTGCAAATCACGTAGATGATATGCTAGATCACGCATATAGTCTTTTCTATTATATTTATTCATGTTGTTTTCCTCCCTCCATAATAGTATTAATACGTTCATAAAAGTCTTTCCAGGCTTCTAAATATAAATAATATTGTTCTTTCCCTTGTTCGGTCAAAGAGTAGTAACGTCGATTTCTGCCCTCATGTTGTTGGTCATATGTTTGTAGATAGCCTTCTTTTGTCAACCGACGTAAGACAGGATATAAAGTTGATTCTGACACATCCATTACTTCTTTAACTTCTTGTGTGAGCTTATATCCATATGCATCTTCTTTACGTAATATTGACAATACGCAAGCATCTAATAATGATGATCCTAATTGAAATAACACATAATCACTCCCTTCATACTATATTATACGTCATATAATATAGTTGTCAATACAATAATGTATATTTTTTATTAAATATGTAAATTTCATTGTGAAGGAAGAACGTTATAAATAAAAAAGAGACCCTACTAATGATGTGAACCCCCAAAGTTAGACAATAAACTAACAAAGGGGGTTTTTCTTATGAAGTTGACTAACGAAATTAAAAAGAAGATTGTTTTAGAA
>NZ_JAQFIQ010000030.1 GCF_029504745.1 Breznakia sp. PF5-3
ACTTCGTCTGCTATCCCTCGCCCTTGGCGCTTCTGAGTAAGAAATAAACTTTGCTCCTCCATAAAGTTCGTCTCCTATTCTGCCTTTAAAATCTACGATTTCAGTATAGCAAAAAAAGCTGCCCTTGTGTAAAAACTGTGACATTTGGTCGGTGAAACGGTATTTTTGGTAGTATATTTTAAAAAAACTACCACTTTTTTTATAAAATTGGTAGTTTTGATATCTATCTCTTTATTAATTGCATAATATCCTCAGTAGACATTTGAGCTAAACTTCCTTTACTATCTTCAACAAAAATATCTGCCAATTCTTTTTTCCGTTGTTGAAGAGTTAAAATATTTTCTTCAATTGAATTTTTCATAACCAAGTTGAACACTTGAACATTTTTCGTTTGCCCTATACGATGTGCACGATCTGTAGCTTGATTTTGTGCTGAAAGATTCCACCATGGATCATAATGAATAACTGCTTCTGCTTTAGTCAAATTCAATCCTACACCACCTGCTTTTAAAGATATCAGAAAAATATCAATATCACCATTTTGAAATTTTGATACTAAATCTTTACGTTTATCCTTAGAGACTTCTCCTGTAAGCACAAGGAATGATATATTACGTTTATTTAATTCCTGAGAAATTAAATCCAAAATTCGAGTAAAGGAAGAGAATAACAATATTTTCTTTCCACTTTCTTTTAATGATTCAACAATTTCCATACATCCATTCATTTTTGATGACACAATATCAATATTTTCATAAAGAACTCTTGGCTCACAACAAATCTGACGCAATTCGATAAGCATCTTTAAAATTAAAATCTTATTGTTTTCTTTCTTTCCAACAAGTTCTTGTAATTCATCATGAACTTCTGCTAGCTTTGAAACATATAATTTTTCTTCTTCCTTATTAAAATGAAAACTTAATGTTTTTTCTACCTTTTCTGGTAACTCTTTTAATACTTCATCCTTACGCCTACGTAATAAAAAAGGTTCTATCAGTTGCTTTAATTGCAATTGCTTTTCTTCATCTTGATTTTTCACAATTGGTGTTTCATAATTTATTTTGAAATGATGATAATTCGATAAATATCCAGGCATCAAAAAATCAAAAATTGACCACAACTCTGCCAGCGTATTTTCAATAGGTGTTCCTGTTAATGCAAATCGTACTTTCCCATGCAATTTTTTTACGGATTTTGCTACTTTTGTAGAATGATTTTTAATATATTGAGCCTCATCCAAAAAGATATGTTGAAAAGTAATTGCATCATATTTTTCATAATCCCTACGAATATAGTCATATGTAGTAATGATTACATCATATTCATTTGCGCTTCTAATTCTTGCTATACGTTCTTCAATCCCCCCATAAATACAACAGCTTTTCAACTCAGACGAAAATTTCGCCAATTCATCTTGCCAGTTCAACATCAATGAAGCTGGACAAATAACAATGTTTGTTTCTCCTTTACGATATGTACTCTCCATTAATGCAATTGCTTGAAGTGTTTTTCCTAATCCCATATCATCAGCCAGGATACCACCAAATCCATATTCACTTAACAGCATTAACCATTTGACTCCATACTTTTGATAGCTTTTTAAAATTTGATCATATTTTTCTTTAATTACTAGATTATCAATATGAAGCTCTTCAAAGGTATTCAAAAAATTTGTGAAACTTTGTGTAGATGAACTGTTTATGTTTGCTAACTTATGCACTTTCGTATCTAATTTAAAGGCATTATATAATGGCATTTCAACACTACCATTAACATCTTTTACGTCAATCTCTAAGTCATTTAAAAATTGATCTAGTTCAATAATTTCTTGTGTTTCTAATGAAATCATATCACCATTTTTAAGCCGATGATATTGCTTCTTTCGCCGATAAGAGCCAAGAACTTCCCTCACTTCATCTGCAGTACATTCTAAGCTGCTAATATCAATTGCTAGTAAATCATTACTTACACGAACACCAACACTTAACGATAATGAATGGCTCGGGTTAAAACGTTTTAATGTATCACTGATAAATATTTCAGCATATTCTTTTAACGCTGGTAAAATTTCTTCATAAAATATATTTGTTTGTTTATCAGCCAACGGCATTACTACGTGAATAACTGGAGTTTCCATAATCGTCCCATATGCTTCTAAAGTATTAATTATACGTTGTGCCTCTAACGATAAAACTCTTTGTGGATGTGATTCCAACGCATTTTCCTTTTGACCATCTTCCCAAAGTGTATACATATGTATTGTTAGATATTCTTCTTCAATATCCCCATACAGCTGTACCTTAACCTCATTTTCTTTCATTTCTGGCTGAATTCCAATAATTTTGAGATTATCACTAAATGCATTTAATGTATACTTCGAAAACTCATCGAAATCCTCTTTTTTCACAAACAAATGACTTTTTGTCAAAGCTTCATAGAATCTAAACAATTGTCTTTGATTTGAACTTATATACCGAATAAGTACTCTTTTATCCATTTTATAAAAATACTTATTTCCTTTTATTAATGATTCACTATCTTCTGATAACGAAAGAAAATACCCTTCATGCTCTTCATTTATATGGATAGGTAATTTAAAATATTGCTCATCAAACTCAATATTAATACATCTTTTCGGAGCATCTTTAAACAAATCAAAAAAATCATCTATATGCTCTGTCCTAATATGTAAATATCGGAAATTGGTATAATATGCTTTATGCATATCGTTCATTACACGCTTTAAAAATGGCAATACCTGCTGTGTAAAATCATCAAAATTATTGTATGTATGTACAAAACTCAACTTTGCTCCATATTTATGATACTCCTCATGGTCAATCAAATTAAATAGTGTACGAAAATCTTTAACCACATACATACGGTCATTACCAATTTTTGCATCTAAATAAAAACTATCCATTTCATTATAATATCCAATCTGCTTTTCAAAATAAAAATGTAATTTATATTTTTCATTTGAAGTCAGAGAATGAATAATCGCGCCATTTTCCTCTTTCAAAATTTCTAGGAGTTCTTTACTCGCTCTTTGCTGACTCTCCAACAAAAGTCTTTGTTGCCGTTGTTCAAATGCTAGTTGTTCTTGTTTTCTTTTTTCAATCCATTGATTACTCCCAAAAAACATTTGCGATGGATTCACGAACATATTATCATTGTGTAAATCATATGGATATTTTGTTATTGTTAACTCCTGAAACAATAACAAAACAGCTGCAACATGACCGCAAGCTGAATCAAACTCATGAAAACGACAATTACAAAAATGTTCAATTACTTCGAACCTTGCATTCAAAGTAATAACAATTTCATTTTCATAACCAAAATTTATCACATTTGCAATAATTTCATATTGCATCCCATATTTTGTTACTGTAAATGATTCAAACATTTCATATTCATCGTAGTATCGCATACCCCAATTATAATTTTTTTGATTGGGGACAACACGGAGAATTTCTTCATCTCTTATATTCATTTTACTCTCCTTACTCTTTGCTATACTATTATTTTAAAATGTGATTTTTTATAATGCAACATTCTTTTCCAAATAGTAGCAAAAATTTTTTCATATATCAAAAAAATTATTTACTAAAAAGAAGATTTCAATTTAATGCAATCTTCTTTTCTGTTAGTCTATAATATACTTTCATTACATTGATTTTTTCAATCACATTTCTATAACTGAAAATTCATGTGTTGTAGAAAGGACGTTTCTTCTTTTTTCTGGAAGCTTTTTAAGATCTTCTTGATTTTCTTTCTTCACTATAATTGGTGACTTCTCACTAATACGAAGATATTCTTTAATAATATTGTTACGTTTTTCTACATCTGTTATCGTATGATAATCTCGTTCATGAATTTCTTTTGTAAATAACATTATTTCGTTTTCCAATTCCTTAAATTCATTTGCGCAACCCTTTAGTGTTTCACAAAATATTTCTTTTTCTTTCTTAGGCAACAAATATAATGTTACCATACCAAGTATAAATCCTAAAACCATGCATATTCGAATCATTAAATTATCATTAAAGTAAATAACTGGAAGGCTACTTAACGTTATGATCATGATAAGGATTCTTATATTTGTCCGCTTTCTCGCTTCTGAGTGGGCTTTTTGATATACGTCTATATGCCTTTTTCGACTCCACTTTGCACGAATCAAGTATATTTCCATTTGCTCAATCATTACTTTCTTGCTATTTTCCATTTTAATACCTCATCACATTTTCCATCCCTATTAAATCGTTTGTTATTGAATCGTTTTGTATATTCTAAGTATAAAACATATATTTTATCCAACTCAAGTGTAACGATCACCTCCATATTTATCTTTCTAACCTAGTTCCCATAAAAAAGACAAGACGACAAATCACTTACATGATTAGTCAGTCTTGCCAAATTTCTTTGTTACAATCTAACTTTACCTATTCATACTATAATACTTCTTTATAATTATATGTTAGCATAGGAATTTTTTAAATGCAAAATTTATATGCTTTTTTTATTTTTTCTTCGCATTTTTTCAAGTAACATAAATGCTGATCCAGTTAACAAGAATAGTAGTAACATTTTGTTGGTAGCATCATTAGTTGAAGGACTTCCCTTCAACTGCAATGCTGCCTCTGCTTTTTCAAAAGCAAGTTTAGCATCTACAAATGCTGCTTCACTTGTTTGTAATGGATCTAATCCCATTAAGAAATCATACGCTTTCTTGTATTCCTCATAAGACTCTTTTGTGTAACCTGTGGCTGGCTTTAAGATGATATTATCACGATAATCTTCCATTCCACTTGCTCGTTTTTCTAAAGCAAGCAATGCTGCTTGGATGCGATTCACCATAGCAGAAATTTCCTTTTCACTTCCAGATATAAAGAGTTCTTTACTATCGTTAAGTAAATTTTCTAATTGCTTATATGAAGATACTGTATAGTTATCTTTATCTACAGTGTTTGCTAGTGCTACTTTATCTTTTAAAGCGACAATATTTACAAGTTTGGACTTTGCATCTAATATTGCATTTGCTAGAGCTTCTTCTTCATCTTGGTTATGAGTCTTTTTAGCATCCGCAATTGCTGTAGCAAGTGCCTTATAAGAATTTTCTGTATAATCTGCAGCCTGTAATGCTTCCGCTTCTTTGATAATCGCTTCTAAATCAACCGTTGCTTTCACTTGAAGATTGCTTTTGGCACTTTGGATATCTTGTATTGCAGTTGCAATTTCTTCTTTACTTCCTGCTTCTAATAATGCTTTTCCTTTATCTATTTCTTGTTTATACGTACCATAACTAGCTTCTGTATAGTTATCTGCATTGATGGTATCAAACTCTGCTATCACTGTCTTTAATGCACTAATATCTACCAAGTTATCAAGCGCATCATCAAATGCTTTCTGTGCTTCTTTCATATCCTTTGGATGTACTCGTTCAACGCCTGTTTTATCTTTTGCTATCAATGCTTCTAAATCACTTTTTGCATTTGTTAATGCTTCATAACTTGCTTTTGTATACTTATTTGCTTCCACAAATCCAAATTTATCCAACCCAAGTTCCGCTAATTCTCGATTTCGAATTGAGTATTCTAAAGCATCTTTAGCCGTATTGATTGCTGTAAGCAATTTATCTGCTTGTACTTGTGATAGGTTATCAACATCTTGAAGTGCTGTTTCTAACTTCGTAATTGCTTCTTCATAATTTGCATATGTTGCTATCGAATATATGGAATCTGCATTACTCAATTTATGATCCACAATTGCTTGTAATTCACTAATGTTTACTGCTTTATCTTTGGCATTCAAACGAGCAGCTTTTAAAGCTCCTAACGCTGCATCTGCAACTTCTTGTGAAACAGAATTTTTATTCGCAATGATATTCTCTGCTACTGCTTTTGCTTCTTCATAAATTGTTTTACTATCTTTTGTCCATGTAGCTTCTGCACCTTTTGCAACCTCTGCTTCTAACTGTGATGTATCAGCTGCAGTTATCGATTTTGTTGACATCATAATCTCTGCTATTTCAGGAACTTTATCATCCCAACTTACCGTTATTGCTACAACTGATTTAGAACTATCAAAAATGAATTCATTGATTGCTTGATTTAAATTTCCTAGCGTTACATTTGCTCGTGTACCATCCAAATATGTAACTGCTACAGATGCATTTGAAATCTCTCCTGTTTGAACAATTCGCATTGAACTTAACCCTTCGGGTTGTGAGATTCGATAAGTAAATGAAGTGTTTTTTGCAGATGATTTATATGTGGTAGCAAAATCTCTATCAAACATGTTTGAAGGAATCTTATCACGTTCTTCTACTGCATCTGCAATTACATCTTTATTTGATTCTGTTGTAATGTATGCACCATCATTAATTTGAATTTCATTAAATGCTAACCAACGATGAGAATATGTTTTTAAAGGACGAATACGTAAGTATCTTCCTTTGGCATTTAATTTTGTTGCCTCTGCATACATATATCCAGGATTTTTTGAATCATGGGTTAACCAAGCAGCATCTTTTGCTACTGAACCATCCCATACATTTTCAAATACACCTGCTTCATTAATTTTCATAAGTGGTGTCCAATTTGTACTATTTGGATCATTTGATACTTCAAAAATACCACTACGCATATAATTCAGTTGTGTTTCATTTACATAATAACGAAGCGATGTAAAATCAATTTCTTGACCTAAATCAAAAACTATTTTTTTACTTGCATCTTGAGGTCCTGTAATTATTCCCATAGTACTCAAGTTTCCATCAAATACATTATTAACATTATTAACATTGTTAGCATTTCGCATATCTGAAGAGCTTTCTTGTAATGCAAAATCACTCGTTACAGATTTTTCTGCAATATACATATAAGTAACTTTAAAGTTTTCAATATTCCATACTTTATTGGTATCCGATGTATTGATAACACGAATATAACACGCATCAATATCATCGTTTGCTGTATACTCTTTCCAAGTTAATGCATTCATTGATGTTTGCAATTTAAAGCCTTCTGGCAAAGTATTTGTCTGAATGTTTTCTATCTGCTTAATGTTATCTAATTTAATACCTATATATTGATTTTGAGCAAGCAATACATTACCACTCGTTAAAAAGGCTTCTCCTTTTGTGTTTGTATTGACTAAGATACTACTATTTGTATTTGTATATAAATGTTTTGTATCTCCATCCGATGGTACTTCTTTTACTGTGAATTCAGAAATTTTTGCCCAAGATGCTCTTTTCGCAAGATTACGAATACGAATATACCGCGCTTTTGTAGCATTCAGCTCAATATCTAATATATCTTTTCCAGATGCTGCTCCAGTGTAACTTTCATATCCATTTACAGCTGTCCATGTTATTCCATCAAGAGATGTTTCAACTGTATAATTCATCAACTTATCACTACCGTCAGCACCAACTACAATATGCGTACTTTGTAAATTTGCAATCTTTCCTAAATCATAACCCAAGAAATCATCAACCAAGAAACAATCATTTGTCGTATTTCCCCCTCCATCTGGGTCATACCATACATAAGAATTATCATCACCATCATATAAGTTAGTTTCTGGTCCTCGATACATGTACCAGCGATCCGTTTTTATAACATTATATTCAATTGGCGAACTATCAATAGCACTTGTTTCTACTTTAAATTCTCCAACTCGCCACCAGATATTAACATGGGTAACATTACGAATACGAATTGATTTTGTTGTAATGTTTTGTGCTTCTAAATCAAAATTCTGTACTTTACTATTATTCACATTAGCGATTGTTTGCCATTCTTCAGCGCTATCTAAATATTCTAAAACACCATCTTTGATTACATCATTTGCATTACTTCCACCTTGCGCAAAAGACACCTTTTTTAATAGTTGTGGCTCACTAAATGTATACGCTAAATAACTATCTGCAGGTAGTTGATCTTTGCTAGGAGCACTCGCTTTTGAAATCCATACTTCTCCAGCACTATCACTTCCTGCATTTCCATCATTTAACACTGACCAATCACTACCATTCATACGATCGCGATTTGATGAATATGTTCCACTTACCTCTGGTTCAGGTTCTATCGTTTTATTAATTGTTATTTCATGAACATTCAAATATGCATCTTTTACATTATCCTTCGTTGCAATTAAGCGAATCCCCATTGCTTTAAAGTTTGCTGGAAGATCTGTTTCATCAAGAATTATTTCTTGATAATTTCCTTGCACTGCTGTATATTCTGTACTATCAATATCTTTCCATTCTTTTCCATCTTCTGTATATTGAAGTTTTGCATATTCCATATGGTTTTTTCCATTCCCTAATAAGAAACGAAGATAAGAAATATCAATTTTCTTTCCTAATATCACACCAACATAATCACCTTCATAAATCCACACTGGATTACGATAGCTTACCATTGTTGAATCATCACCATCAAATACATTTGCTGTACTGCCTGTTGGATTATCACTTCGATTTGTAATAAATGTTTTACTAACAATATCAGGATCCATAATACTTTCTGCTTTTGTAGCTAAATAGGAATCTAACGTATTAATAAAAGGAACAATATGCTGTACCCCTACTTCTGCTTTTTCATTATGATCTACATACCAAAATTCATGTGTTTTTGATTTATCAAATGCCATTTTACCCATCGTTTGATAATTAAAAAGCCCTGTAGAATCGTTATTTATAACTGCTTTTATACCATTTAAATAGGCGATTGTAGCATCTGTTGTATCAGACCAACATGCTAACCAATAAATCATTTGGTCTCTTAAATACGTATCTCCAGCATAATTGTTAAACGTTTCACTTGCTTCTTTTAAAAGTTCAAACTCTTCAATCATTTGATCTACATCTTCAATGGTTAATGTATCAGCATTTAACTTATTTTTAAACGCTGTTAACTTAGGTGCTAACTCAACTGACTCTTGAAGCACTGTAACACGACTATCCATATTTTGATTAATCATATGTTTTGATATTTCTCTAAGTGCTTTTGAACCTGAAGTTTCAAGTGCACTATTATGATCCACGTATTTAAAGGATGCATTCCAAGCTTGATCTGCTTCTTCATTGCTGCCCCAAATATTCCATGCATAACATGCATTTCCAAAAATAGCCACCTTACTCGGTTCTGATTGTTGCATTGGATTTAAAACAATACCTTGAATATTACTAGGATCTACATTTGGGTGTAAAAATGTTGAATAACCACCCATAATCAAATGCTTTTTAGAATTATCTGTACAAGGCCAGTTAATCCAAAGGTATGGTCCGCGACCTACATTATTTGTAAAAGTTTGTGTAAAGTTTGAAGAAACTTCTCCCCAAACACGACCACCTGTCATAACAATTTGTACATTTTCAGGGAATCGTTGATAATAAGATTCCCCACTATACATATATTCTTGTGTACAAAATGGCAATGTTATTTTTAAATCTGGATATTCCTTTTGCTTTTCTCTTAACCAATCACTCATATCTTCTAATGTTCGAATATAATTATCCCCACCAACATTTCCAGCATCATCAGCTAGAATTGATATTTGACGAACACCAGCATCAATAACTTGATCAAATTTTGCTTGCATGGTTGCTAAATCCGCTTGATAATTTTCTTCTGAATTATAACGAATCGCATTATACATATATGGATGAAGTGCATACACAAAGCGACACTTCGATTTATTTCCTGCTTCAGCCAAAGGTTTAATCTTTGTTTCAATCTCTTCTTCTGTATACAATTCTTTCCATTTTGAATTATGCTTTGGATCATCTTTTGGAGCATAGAAATAAGAATTTAATTTATAATTCCCGCCCCATTCCATTAGTGCTATTCGATCTTCTGTAGACCAAGGATTACCATAGTATCCCTCAATAAATCCACGACTTTCTACATCCGCATAATCCTCAACAACAAAGTTTTGAATCGTATAACTATCTAGTTGTTTAATCACATGATAAAAAGTTGTTAATCCATAGTAACAAGCATCTGTATCTTTCCCCAAAACAGTGATTACATTATCTTGTACAGAAAGCAAGTAACTATCCGTTTTATCAAACAAACCAGCTGTTTTTATCGAACTGTTCTTTTCAGCATATGTATCTACATACCCTTTTGAACCCTGAATACCGACCAAGATATTTGTTTTTCCTTTTTCAACTTTATCTACCTGTGCAATTTGTAACCCTTTTGAAGAAGCTATATTCGTAAATAATTGTTTTGTATATTCATCAATTCCTTCTTCATAAATTACATTCACTTCATTTTGAATAATAAAATCTCCACCTAAATATTCTATTGATTGTGGATTAGGATACAATTCATATTCTATTGTTTCTGCCGATATTTTCATTTCATTATTTTGGTAGAATGATTGAAATATACCAGCAATTAAACTAAATATAATTAATAATTTAAAATACTTATAACCTTTTTTCATTTTATATTCTCCTTTTTCTTTTTTCTTCTTCACTGCTGTTTGATAATACTTCTACTATCACCTCCATGGTTCAATTTCTATAAAAAAAGACAAGCCCGACAAATCACCTTTGTGATTAGTCAGTCTTGCCAAATTTCTTTGTTACAATCTAACCTTATTTATTATTTTATACCTTGTCCTTTGCAATAGATTTCCACCACATAGCAAAGCTTACCTCTTTATACTTACTTTCATCATCATTACTAGCAACACAATAATCAAATATTGAAATAATAGACCCATAAAAACTACTTACAATCAGTTGATCAGGAATGTCAATAAAATAACCTTTTTTAATAAGTTCCTCAAATACTTTTTTAATAAAAACAAAAGTTGCAGCTGGTTGCTGTTCTCTTAGATATCTCAAATCTGGTAACGTGCTATACATATTAAAGAAAATGAACGCCTCTTTATTTTCCAAAAACCAATTTAAACATGCATACCAAACTTTCTTGACACTATCTTTATTCAATGACGAGTCAGCAATACCATCAGAAATCGTTTTTCTAAAAGAATCAATTTTCCATAAATATAGAAAAACAATTAATTCATCCTTTGTTTTAAAATAATAAAACAATGTTCCATTTGACACATTTGCTGCATTCGCAATCTTTGCCGTTGTTGTACTTTGTAAGCCATCTTTCGCAAACAATGATAATGCTGTAGTTAAAATTTTTTCACGATTTTCCATAATATCCTCCAAATTATCAATTACGTAACATCAATTACCATATTAACATAGTGGAGCTAAAACCTTTATAGAGTGTGTACTCTATAAGCATATATTAGCATATCGATATTTTAAATGCAATCTTTAATTGATGTTTTATTTTTATAAATATAAAGCGTTAATAATAAAGAAAAAGAGTCTATTGACTCTTTCAAATATTATAAATATATAATGTTATTTACACTTAGCCCCTGCGTCTTCCATTTCTTTAACGAAATCATCAAACTTCATGTTTTTAAGTTCTTCTGTATCACTACCTGTCATATTGAATTCACGTGGCAATTCATCTAACTTTTGAATATCCATTGTTACTTCAATCTTCATTACGTTACCATCAATAGAAGATGAAATTTTAATTCCATCGTATTGTGAAAGATTTTCATTCATTTCATCTTCGTATGCTTTTAAATCTTCATCACTCATTTCTTTATAAAGATCATTTTCATTTTCTGCTTTGAAAGTTAGTTTTCCTACTTTTCCATCATCCTCTTTAATTTCAATTTCCATTTCCATTCCTGCAACATCTTCACCTACTGTACATACTTTTGTACCTGAAGAACTGCCTCCCCCTGAACATCCTGCTACTAATAATAATGTAGCAAATAAACTAGCTAATAATTTTTTCATATTCCTGTTTCTCTCCTTTTACTTATCTATCTTCTTTTATACCATAAATATGGTTTTTTTTAAAGGTTTATTACGTCTTTTTCGCGATTTTGATAAACTTTTGACTGTTTTTTATTAGAAATGAAAAAGAATCCATTATAGATTCTTTTTCTTCTATATTCTATTTATTATTTACGAATATATTTCTTTCTTCTATATGTTCCATACATTGCAAGTCCTGCTAATGCCATCAAACTCACCAAAGTGTTTACATCTGTTGTATCTCCTGATGCTACTCCTTTCGCTGATGTTGCTGCTTTGCTTGGACTACTTACTTTCTTTAATCCATTCATTGCTTTTTGTAATTTCAATTCTGCTGCTTTTACTTCTTCTTGGGTTACTTCTTCATTATTCAAGACTGCTTGTGCTTCTTTGATTGCTGCATTTAATGTATTCACACTACCTGCTGTGTAACCTTTTACTTCTAAGTTGTTTGCTTTTGTAACCATCTTAGATAACGCACTTGTATCTGCTTTCAATCTTGCTTTTAACTTCTCTTTTGTTAGTGCTTTTGTTGCTGCATCAATCTCGGCTTGTGTCTTACCATTCGCTAATACTTTCTTTGCACTTTCTAATGCTGCTGGTAATCCTTTGATTGATGATGCTACATACTTCGTTTTGTTTTCTAAGATCTTTTCAACCGCTGCTATTTCTCTTTCTAACGCTTCCGTATTGATCTTTCTTTCCAATCCATTGATTGCATCAAACAAGTCTTTGTATGCTTTTGCTACTTCTGTTTCTGTTGCATCATCATTCGCTACTACCGTTTTCGCTGCTGCCAATGCTGTTTCTAGTTTCGCCCAGCTTTCTGCACTGTAGTCTGCTTCTGCATACTTCTCAGCAATGATGATAAGTGATGTCAATTCACTCTTATCAACAATATCCCACAATTGACTCATTGCATCTGCAATCTTGTCTGTTGCTGCGATAATCGCTGCTTTGTCTTTGCTGTTTGCTTCTACTAATGCTTTTCCTTCGGCTACTGCTGTTTCTAATTCTTTTACTTTTCCTGGACGATAGCTACTTGTATCTCCATCTAAGATATCTTGTGCTATTTCCACATGTATCTCAAGTGTATCTAGTAAAGAATTCGTTTCTGCTTTATTCGCTTCTAATACTTTCTTTGCCTCAAATAGATCTTCTATTGCTTTGCTTACTTCACTTGATGAAAGGTCTTCTCTACCTTTTGCTAGTAATGTTTCACTTTCTTCAATAAGTGCTTTCATATCTGCAAAGTCTGCTTCTGTGAAATCATCTTCCATTGTTTTACAAGTATCTATTAATGTTTCTAATGCATCTACTGCTTCTTTTGATGCACGTGGTTCTAGATTCTTAATTGCTTCATCCAATGCTTTAACTGCTTCTTTTACTTCTGATGCAGAAGCATCTACATCTAAATTCACAGCTGTTTCATAAGCATCCTTAAATGCATCCCATGAAGATGATGTCATTGTATCTTCTTTATCATCATCGATGATTGCTTCTGCTTCAGCAATCTTTTCATCAAGTTCGCTACGATCAACATTTAATTCTACAACAATCGTAAATGTTTTACCTGCTGCTCCACTTGTGTTAATAGAGAATGTTTCATCTCCATTTTGTGTTACTTTATCACTTTTTGAAACCAATGACTTATAACCATCTGTAAGTTCTAATTTCAATGATATTGCATTTTGTTTTGGATTACTGATAGAAATCGTCATAACACCATCTACTGTTTCTGTATAGATACATGCTGGTGCACTTACTTTAAATCCATTTACTTCAATATTATCTGCAAATGTATTTAATGCAAATACATTACCTTCACTAATTGCATGTGCATTTTCGTTATTGATAATTTCAAGATCATTATCCTTTGCATATGCTGCTAGTGAAGCTTCACTAGCATCTGGGAATAATACATATTCATATTTTCCATCTACTGATGTTGAACCATGGTTAATTCCTAAACTAAAGAAATCCATAGTATATGTTTTATCATTTACAAAATAATTATTAATATCTGAATATTTACCAGTTCTTTCTTCTACCAATGCTTTTACATCTTGTGCAGTTGGGAAGTAATATCCAATTTGTGTATTTGTTGATGCTTCATCATAGTGTACATAAGATCCTTCACCTAAGTTTAATGTTTCTTTTGCATTGGTCCATTTTGTTCCATTTACCGAAATCTTAGAGTCATCACTTATTACTCTATTTTCAATTGTTGTTTCAATGGTATCCGTTGTTGTTCCATCAATATCACTACCAACTGCAACAATCTTATCACCTAAGAAGAACCATGATTTTTTCGCTTTTAAATTCATGTTTGTAACATGACCTTTATTTAAGAACATTGCACCTGTACCATTGATTCCATCACTAACACCACCAACCAATGATTGTGCTGATTTTTCACTTTGGTCAGAACCGTTGTTTCGACTTCTTGTATCCGTTGTCGTTCCTGCTAAGCGTAAAGAATCAATTGCTGTCCAATATCCTTCTCCATATTGCTTGAAATCATTTGTATATAAATACAATGCTCCATCTGCTGTATGCCATCCTCTAGGATTTTCTGTATTTCCATATTCATAGTTATTAATTCTTGATGAATACATAGAAAGTCCAACTGCATATGTATCTTTAGATTGCGTTATTCTATCCATAGATCCATACACTTTCATTCCTGTATATCGTTTTGCCTCTATATTATTATCATTTAATAATGCTTTTGCATTTAATAAAGATTCAATATCTCTAGCATTTGCAAAGAAATCATATTCCTCTGCACTACCTTGCAACCAATATTTAATTGCTTCATCGATTTGGGAACTATACTTTTCAGGTGCAAATTGTGAAATCAACATTAAATTAGAAATGGTTTCTGACCCTGATGCTAATTCAGTTGTAAATGGATTTGTTCCTGGTGCTCTAGAAATACTTCTTCCATTTACCATTGCCATCATTCTTCCTCTTTCCATAAGTGGAATATATCCTTCTACAGCTGTGTTGTATACATTTTCAATCCTTGCATCTTTAATTTCCCAATCTGTTCCTGCTGTTATTGATTGAATCTTACCAATCCCCTTCATCAGCTCATTTCCATAACTACCTGTATAAGCATGTGCTGTATGTTGGATTACTGATCCATCTGCGTACAAACCATCCCCTTTAGTAACTAATTTCATTACATCTGGAACTTTTGTAAGTACTAAATTCATTCTACTATCGTTTCTGGCTACAATTGCACTTCCCAATACAGCCAATCCGATATCAGTACGATTTGCACCAGAAGCTGTATAACTTGGCCATTGTATTGCTGGATCTTTCGCATATCCTTCTACACTCTTCACGGCTGCTTCTATATCCGTGTACTCAGAATAGTCTTTTAAGATAATCAACGTATCAACAAGTTGATGTGTACATCCAATCTGCCAATCCCACCAGTTTCCTGTATAATATACACCGTTATATTTTCTATTTACAACCATGAAATCAAGAGCTGAAAGAATATCATTGTACAACGCTTTATTTTGATATAATGCACTTCCTTTGGTTCCAAAAGCTAAAGTAAGCTTTTTAATTTTTGTAAATTGAGTTGTATAGTCAGCTGCCACTGTACTATCACTCATATCCCACAACGTTGTACGATCACTTTCCTTATGCATGCTATCCCATAGTTCTTGAGCTTCATCAGAAACATTCTTAATGTAGGCTGCTACATCTGGATCATTTAAATCCAATGTATCATCTCCAACAACTCGGCGTAACCAACGATCTTGCATCGTATCATAATCTGGGTTGTAAGTTGGTTGTTCAACATTAACATCTAATGTTGCTTTTATTTCTGGATTTTCTTTACTAGCTACTGTAATTACAGCTTTACCTAAACCAACACATTCTACCAATCCATCTTTATTTACTACTGCAACATTTTCATCATCACTTGAATAAGTTACTTCAAGATCAGCATCAATTGCTTTTGAAGGATATACACTATACTCAACAAAGCGTTTATCTCTTGGTGTAAGATTTAGTTCTTCTTCATCAAAAACTAACTTGCTCACCTTAACAGGTCCATCAACTATTTCAACCTCAAAGGTAGCAAAAACATTATCATCAACTGCTGATTTTACTGTAATTGTTGCCGTTCCAGCACCAACTCCTGTTATTGTTCCATCTGTATCAACCTTTGCTACTAACTCATTATCCGATACATAAGTCACTGCTTTATGTTGCGCAAGAGTTGGAGTAATTTCAGGTTTTAAAGCAATTTCATCGCCTATTGAAATAACATCCGATGTTGATGGTAATGTAATTTCTTCAATCAAAAACTCTTTATATACTTCCATTTCATAAAAACTAGTACTATATAATTGTTTATTTGAATGCAGCCATCTTTCAAGTTGTTGATATTTTACATATCTTGCTTTTGTCATTGTGAAAGACGCTTGAACTACTCCATCAACACCATGTTCACCGTTCATTTCTTCATATACTTTTGTCCAATCACTTCCATTTTCAGAAACTAGAATTTGATACTTTGGAGCTGCCGATTCAAAATGAATTAAAACTTCACTAATATCTTTTACTTCACCTAAGTCAACCGTTAACCATGCTTCATCAATTTTATTTCCTGACCATCTTGTAGACATACTTCCATCTACAACGTTTTCACCAACAAACTGTGGATATTTCCACGTACCATCAGTATTTTTATCACCCTCAACACCTGAATAAGTGACAGCTTTTTTATATGCTAAATTAAATGTTTCTAAATCATTATAAGCTTTTATCAAAGCTTCTGTTGCTGTATTAACTTGTTCTTGTGTAGTAAGTGTATTTACACCTGTTTTAGCATCTTCTAAAGCTTTTTCAAATGCTTTTGTACTTGTTTCAGTAAATGCTTTTGTATCTACTGCTTCATATTCATTAATCATTGCCTTTAACCATTGATATGACACAGCATCTTCATCTAAGAACTCTACTTCCGCCCAGAATAAGTTATGATCAGATAATGTTGTTTTCACATTTTGAACATTATTGATCTTTAAATTTCTACTCACTAAAATATTATCAATACAATTATGCTTCATTGTATTATCAACACCATTATAAGTTTCATGCCAAATTCCATCATATCCATTTGCCATATCCATATCTTCTAAGAAGGTATAAAACTCACTATAGTATTGATCCGCATTAAAATCTCCTACGGCAATCTTATATTCAATAGGATCTGCTGCCAGAGCTGCTTTCAATTGAGCAAATTGTTTTTCTCTTATTTTTGGTGTTTCCCAACTTAAATGCAAGTTATAAAAAGCAATCTTTTTTCCATTTTTCGTTATAACTGAGCGTTGAAAAACACGAGCTTCATCTGCCCCCGTTGTATCTACATATGTTGTTGATGTATCATCAAGAGCATAACGTGATGCACTTCCAATTCCATATTGTCCACCACTAAAATCAATCGCTTTAGAAAAATAACTTGCCGTATAATTATTGGAAGCAAATTTTTCTAACATATCATAATTATTTCTACCTGTATTTACATCAACTTCTTGTAAACCTACAATTTCAAGATTATAAAGATCACTAAGATTACGTTGTGCATCAACATCAGGTTTTTTTCCTGCTGCAATATTGAATGTTCCAACCCGTAGTGTATCATCTTTAATTGCCATATCATCATGTTCATATACTTCTAATTCATAGATACTACTACCATAGTAACTTCCATTCGTAGCATGTAACCATTGTTTATGTTGCACATATTTCACATATCGTGCACTCTTTCCTTGTGCAGAAAAAGTCTTAGAAACCGTATTTCCACGACTTCCATCGCTGATGTTAGCAATCGAAGTATAGGTCTTTCCATCTTTGGAGATCATTATTTCATATGCTGTTGTTTCCGCATGAAAATCTACTACAATATCTCCGATGCTATATTCTTTTCCAAGGTCAACTTCTAACCATTGTTCATATGCTTCTGGTCCTGCTTTAATATTTTCAGCAGACCATCTTTTATTAACATCCTGTGTAATTCCATCAACTGCCATTTCTCCAACAAATTTTGGATAAGTCCATGTGCCATCTCCTTTTTTTCCACCTTCAACACCAGAGTATGTCACCGTTTTATGCAATGCTAAATTATCTGTTTCAGCAGAAATAACAGCTGAAAATGAAGTTTGAAACATACTGATTAGCACAGCTAATCCTAAACTAAGCTTTAATATTTTCTTTATCATATTTCCCCCTTGTTTTATTAATCATTCTTCAATACATATGCAAACATAAAAACCAAACCAATAAAACCTCCTCTCTAAGAAGAAAAAAAGGGCAATTCAAAATAAACCATCATATGATTTATTAGTCTTGCCCTTTATTCAGTTACAATCCAATTTTATCTATTCATTTTTTACTTCTACTTTCATTATATCGAAAGCCATTATAAAGTATTTGCATAAAATAGCAAAATATTTGTACTTTTTAAATTTCTAAATATTCAACAATAAAAACCCCCATATTAGGTTTTTATCTAATTGGGGGTTATCATTACTATTTAGTATGTTTCAATCTTTTTCTGAATGTTCCATACATCGCAAGTCCTGCCAATGCCATCAAACCAACTAGACTATTTATATCTGTTGTATCTCCTGATGCTACTCCTTTCGCTGATGTCGATGCTTTTCTACCTCCATCTTTACTACTTGGTGCTTTGCTTGGACTATTTACTTTCTTTAAGTTTTTCATCGCTTTTTGTAACTTCATTTCTGCTGCTTTCACTTCCGCTTCACTTACTTCTTCATTCTTAATGACTGCTTGTGCTTCTTTGATTGCTGCATTCAACGCTTTTACACTGTCTGCTGTATATCCTTTTACTTCTAAGTTGTTTGCTTTTGTAACCATCTTAGATAACGCACTTGTATCTGCTTTCAATCTTGCTTTTAACTTCTCTTTTGTTAATGCTTTTGTTGCTGCATCAATCTCGGCTTGCGTTTTACCATTTGCTAATACATTCTTAGCACTTTCTAATGCTGTTGGTAATCCTTTGATTGATGATGCTACATACTTCGCTTTGTTTGCTAAGATCTTTTCAACCGCTGCGATTTCTCTTTCTAACGCTTCTGTATTGATCTTTCTTTCCAATCCATTGATTGCATCAAACAAGTCTTTGTATGCTTTCGCCACTTGTGCTTCTGTTGCATCATCATTCGCTACTATCGTTTTCGCTGCTGCCAATGCTGTTTCTAGTTTTACCCAGCTTTCTGCACTGTAGTCTGCTTCTGCATACTTCTCAGCAATGATGATAAGTGATGTCAATTCACTCTTATCAACAATATCCCACAACTGACTCATTGCATCCGCAATCTTGTCTGTTGCTGCGATAATCGCTGCTTTGTCTTTGCTGTTTGCTTCTACTAATGCTTTTCCTTCAGCTACTGCTTTTTCTAATTCTTTTACTTTTCCTGGTCGATAGCTACTTGTATCTCCATCTAAGATATCTTGTGCTATTTCCACATGTATCTCAAGTGTATCTAGTAAAGAATTCGTTTCTGCTTTATTCGCTTCTAATGCTTTCTTTGCATCCAATAAGTCTTCTATTGCTTTGCTTACTTCACTTGATGAAAGGTCTTCTCTACCTTTTGCTAGTAATGTTTCACTTGCTTCAATAAGTGTTTTCATACCTGCAAAGTCTGCTTCTAAGAAATCATCTTCCATTGCTTTACAAGTATCTATTAATGTTTCTAATGCATCTACTGCTGTTTCTGATGCACGTGGTTCTAGATTCTTAATTGCTTCTTCTAATGCTAATTTGGCTACTTTCACTTCAATAGCTGAAGCATTTTCATCCAAATTCACAGCTGTTTCATAAGCATTCATAAATGTGTTCCATGAAGATGATGTCATTGTATCTTCTTTATCATTGTCGATGATTGCTTCTGCTTGTTCAATTAGCGCTTGCAATTCTTTATTATCGCCTCTTTCATTTAATACTAACGATGTCATCTTAGACATTAATTGTCCTTTCATGATTTCTACATTATTAGCATCTGGATTTGTTTCTTCTACCAAAGTTTTTGCTTCTGCTATTTTATCTTGAAGCGCATCCCAAGATTCAGAAGTATAACCAATATTTTCAATTGCTTCTGCTTGTTCAATTAATGTACTCAAGCCATCAGTATCGGCAACTGTGTTTGCCAAGTGTAATTTCAATTCCGTAGCAGTACCATTGTTATTAACCGCTTGAAGATATACTAAACGTACATGTTGAGTAGTTACTTCATCAAATTCTAAAACAACTGCATCTCTTGTAGATGTTGAAAGTGTTCCTTCTTTTACTTTCGTATAATTAATACCATCACTACTTACTTGAACTTCATATTTTGTAGCCATTCCATTTGTTCCACCAGTTTGACGTGGTAAATATGTTAATCCATTAATTGCTTCTGGTGTATCAATTTTTAAATCAATCCAATGCGGCATTATTGTTATGTTCCAATTTGTATGCCACATTGTTCCTTCATCACCATCAATTGCTAATTCAGGACCTGAACCTCCTTGATAAGATGATGCAGTAGCTTTAAGTCTATTATTATCAACATAATTTATGTTTCCTTTAGCTTTTAACTCTAATCCTTGTAATGCATCTGCAAGAAGTTTTTCATAACCATCTACTACATCTTGTAAAGATATAGGAAGATCTTCACGAATACTTTCTAATACAGATGTTAATACATTTACAGAAGCATCTGTAAACATTGATAAGTCATCTGCGATAAGATTGCGATATGCATCTACACGACTATAATCTGCTTTTTCATAATCAAGTGTATCAATAATGTTATTTATTTGTTCAACTAATGTTTGTACTTCATTAGCATCTGGTGCAAACTTACCTAACACTTGCTCAGCATCTTCCACAAGTGCTGTTAATTCTGCATTTTCTTTATCTTTTAATATTTCTTTTGCATTCCATATTGCATAATCCAACTTCATTGTTGAATTGTATTCTTTACTAACACCTAAACGTACATCATCTACATATCCTATGAAACTATTACTCTTACTTCCAATTCTAGCAAATGGAATCATCGTTGTTGCTAATAGTGGTCTTCCTTCTACTTTTTCACCATCACCAAGTGTATCAACAAGTTCTCCATTAACATATAATTGTGCAACGTTATGTTGATTTTTAATTTCTAATTCAACCCATTCATTTACTGGCAATGTATAATCAAATGAATAATCAAAGTTTTCTCTTGTGAATCCCACTTTACCAGTATCTTTTTGAACAGCTTTAATACTTCCATAGTCACTCTCAAATAAAATTTGTTCATCTGTACTATCTGAAGTTCTTTTTACTTTTACACGAAGATCGTTTCCTAAACCTATGGTTGTAAGCTCACTCTCTACATAACTCTTACCACCTTTTAGAGAAAGAGCATTTTTATTATCAACCTTTTTGATTTCAGCATTCTCTCCAGCTTTCAAATCTCTTTTATTTGCTGTACTATCTGTTAATGAATCCATAAGGAAATGAGCAATTTCTTCTCCCTTACTATCTACTTTATAATCAAAGTTTGTACCTGGTGCACTTCCTAGAATATCTTTTGTAGCGGTTGCTTGCGCTAGATCCATTGATCCTTTTCCCCACAATTTCGCCGCCATTAATGGAATTGGTGCCTTTATACGATCGTATACATCATATTCACTTACTCCATTATCAAGATAATCAGTCATATCATTCCAAACCGCAATTGCTCCACCAATCATCTGCTTATCACCTGCTGGAATTGTCACACCACCAATAGAATTAATCGCTAAGTTGTATACCGTACCATTATTTAAATAATCATAATAGTACCCTGCATTTGGAACGATATAATAATTTCCATCATTACAATTAATTAAATCATAACCTTCTTCATACATTGCATTCATATTAGCATAACCAAAGTTCCATAAATTCATCTGTACATCTTTACTTCGTACAGGTGTTGTCCCTTTACTAACGCTTAGACTACCCCAAATTCTTGCTGTTCTTCCTGTATCTTGCGTATATTTCAACATATCATCTGCAAACTTACGATAAGCTTCATGATTTGCATTATATTCATCTGCTCCAACATGAATGATAGTATCTTCATCAAAGACAGGGTTTGATACATCAGAACCCATATATTCATCAAAGATGTCCTTTACAAAAGCAATACTTTCATCATATTTTGATGTTAAGTTTAAATGATCATTATCACGTCCATATGTTCCATGACGCAAATCAGGACGCACTTTTGTAAGTGCCAATGAATGTGCTGGTGTATCAATTTCTGGAACAATATTAACTCCATAGATTCTTGATTCCTTAATGAAATTTCTAAACTCATCTTTCGTATAGAATACATCTGTACTTGTTAAATCCGCTTGATTTAATCCATTATTTCCACCTTTTTTAATATCTGATTCTAATCGGAATCCAGAATAAGCATCCATTGGATCTAACCCTTTTGCAGAATAATTTTCAAGTGGTATTAAATTATCATTTAAATGTACTTGGAAGTCATTCATCTTATACCATGACATTTCTTTAACAACTTGTTCTAAATAATCTAAAGTAAATGTTTTTCTACCAACATCTAAGATAAAACCACGAACCTCATAAAGTGGATAATCTCTCGTAATTCCTTTTGGAATACTATCATTGGCTTTTATACTTTGTAAAATTGTTCTTGTAGCCCAGTATGCACCTGTTGTTGTTTCTGCCTCTACTTTTACACTATCTGAGATATCAATGATATAACCTTCTTCTTGTAATCCTTTTGATGTATCACTTGTAAGTGCAAAGTAAAAATCTTGTGCTGATGCACTACCATTTACAACTTCAATATCATTCCCTGTAATTTCCTTATAATCCTTTGCAAACGCTTCTGCTACATCTTGTAATTTAGCATCTGCAATTACTACACGACTTGCTTGGGTTGGAACAAATTCTCCACTTCCACCTTTCCACTCACGTAATTCAGGAAGAACAACAGGAGATGCATTATCTGTTTCTTCTTTTATGTAAGTTCCTGGAATTTTTACTTCTTTTTCTTCAAATTCATATTTTTCTGTTTTCTTATCAACAATCTTGAATGATACTTTCACAGATGTATCTACTACTGGTTCATAAATTGATAAATCTTCATCTACCACTTGTTCATAATCTGTACCATTGTATGTAATATCATAATCTTCTGTATCTGGATATTTTACTACTAACTTTTTATCTCCTTTTACAGGTTGAACAATTTCAATATTTTCCTTAATATCTGAAATGTTTTCTTTTGGTTCTCCTCCATATACTTCCATCTCATATAAAGAAACCGTGTTCCATTCTACTCCACCATCTGGATCTTCTTTAGTAGCACTATCGATATATAAACGAACATAACGAGCTTTTACAACTTCATCTAAGACGATTTTTTCATTTATCTTTGATGGACGATCATTAAATTCTTTAACTTTGGTCCAATCACTTTCTTGCATTGGTTCACTTAATGTATCAGCAACTTGAATTGAATATTTTGTTGCTTTTCTATTTTCCCAAAACAAACGTAATGTTTTAACATTCATCTTTGCTCCTAGGTCAACATAAAGCCAATGTGGCGCATTTTTAACTGCACTTGCCCACCTTGATGTACGTGAACTTGTATCTCCATCAAAAGCTTTTGCTGCAGATAAAGTACTTGCTTCAATTGTACTAGCAACACCTGTTTTCCCTAAGGCTACATTTTCATTTGGATCTTGTGGTGCTTCATCACCTGTATATTTCACTTTAAAATCTCTACATGAAACACTTGGATATCCCTTTACTTTGGTAACTTCAAGTTTCACATACCTACCTACTACAGGCGCTTTTAAAATATCTTCTGATTTCTTAGTAGTATTCCCTACTTTTGCTACAACTGGTGTTCCCCACTCACTTGTACTATCAGAAACATAAATATTGTAATTTTCCGCATAAACACTATCACTTTCCCAAATCATTGAGAAATAGTCCATGTTTAAAGATTCTCCCAAATCAACATAAGCCCATTGTGTAGCATCCCTTTCTGATGACCAACGACTCTCTGGATCACCATCTGTCAAATACGATGCAGGCATAGATGAATATGCATTACTAGCAGTAACAGGTTTGTTAAGTGCTAAATCATCAAATGATGGTTCTTGAGCATTAATTTTAATACCGCCTGGAAGCATCGTTGTTATACATAATATACTTACTAAGACATACTTATAAAACTTTTTGATTTTTTTCATATTTTCTTTTCCTTTTTTAGTTCCTTTCTCATTTAGTTCACAAACTCCTGCACCTTTTCTTTCTATCACCTCATATCTAACAAATTAAAAAACTGACCTAAATCTCCCTATGATTCATGCCAGTTTTGCCTACTTAAAGTTACAATCTAACTAAAATTAATATTTATATCTACACCTTGAGTATATATTAGAAACAGAAAAAGTGGTTATCTAAATTAAAAATATGTTTGTACTTTTTAGTATTATTTATGTTTTGTAAACATTTTTTATATATTTATCAAAAAATTCTTTAAAACAAACTATAAATATAATCTTTTCAGTAATTTTTTTTATTATTTATATAAATGCTAAAACCTATTGACTTAGAGTTAACTCCAAGGATTATAATGATAGCAATATTGATAAAACATGCAATATAACAATTATAGGAGGTAGACATGTTAGGAAATTTTATTTATTCAAATCCAACGAAATTATATTTCGGGGAAAATTCTTTAGATTATTTAAAAGAGGAACTTGCTCACTATGGAGACAACATCATGCTTGTATATGGTGGAGGTTCCATTAAGAAAAATGGAATTTATGATGACGTAATTCGTATTTTAAAAGAAAGTGGTAAAAATATTTTTGAAGATGCTGGGGTTATGCCTAACCCTACAGTTGATAAACTATATGAAGGTTGTAAGATTGCTAAAGATAATGCTATCGATTTAATTCTTTCTGTAGGTGGAGGTTCGTGTTGTGATTATTCAAAAGCTGTATCTGTATCCACATATTGTAACGAAGATCCATGGGAGAAATATTTTGCGAGAATGGAAGAAGTAGATAACAAGATTATTCCTGTAGGATGTATCTTAACCATGGCAGGAACAGGTTCAGAAATGAATGGAGGTTCTGTTATTACAAACTATAAAACAAAACAAAAAATAGGTCATGTGTTTGGTGATAACGTATTTCCTAAATTTTCCATCTTAAACCCTGTATTTACATACTCACTCCCTCAATATCAAATGATAGCAGGATTTTATGATATTATGTCTCATATTTTGGAGCAATACTTTTCAAATACTGACGACAATACATCAGACTATATCATGGAAGGTTTATTACGTTCTTTGATTCACAGTTCTAAGATTGCTCTTCATGAACCTACAAATTATGAAGCAAGAAGCAATATCATGTGGACTGCAACGTGGGCTTTAAATACTTTGGTAGCGAAAGGAAAAACAACTGATTGGATGGTTCATATGATTGGTCAATCTATCGGTGCCTACACTGATGCAACACACGGTATGACATTAGCTGCCGTTTCAATTCCTTACTATAGGCATATCATGCCTAACGCAATTGATAAGTTCAAACGTTATGCAATTCATGTATGGGATATTCAAACAGATGGAAAAACGGATGAGCAAATCGCTAATGAAGGACTGGAAGCAATGGAAGCATATATGCGTGAGTTAGGTTTAGTCATGGATATAAAAACACTTGGTGTAAAAGAAGATATGCTAGAAGGTATCAGCAAAGGTGTTCCTATTAATAAAGGTGGATATAAAATACTAAACCATGAAGAAATATTACAAATTCTAAAAAACAGTATGAAATAGAAAAAAAGGAATTCAATTTGTTTGAATTCCTTTTCTCTCTCTTACAAGCTCAATTGCTTCTTTTCCACTCATGTGCTCAATTGATAATTGAATTACACAAACTTTTTCAATATGTTTATCAATTTCTTCCATGGTACGCTTAGTATGCGCTGGAGAATACTTTGTGCCAAAAAGCTTTAAAGCTTCACACTTTTCTTCTTTTGTTGTTAAAAAATGAACACTCCCAAAAACAATTACACTGCGAAAATATGTAGTATGTTTATTTGGAACAACCTCATCTTGATCAATTACACAAAAGGACACTTTATTATTTTTCTTCATGGCATCTATCTTATGACCATCCTGAGCACAATGAAAAAATATTTTTTTATCATCATATACATAGCTTAATGGGATAGCATATGGATGACCATCTTCACTCACTGCAAGCACACCTGAAGTTCCACGTTTTAAAACATCAATACTTTCAGTATCACTTAATATTTGTTTACTTCGACGCATTGTTCTAAACATAAAACCATTCCTTTCTCTCATAATTATAACCAACGGTAATAAATTTCTAATCCGCTTTATTCTTTCTAAGAATCTTCTCCATCGCCTTACCTTTAGCTAATTCATCAATAAGCTTATCTAAATAACGAATTTTTTGCATCAATGGATCTTCTACAGCTTCTACACACACACCACAAACACTACCTGTAATAAGTGATGCATTGGGATTTATTCTAGGAGCTTGTGTAAAGAACACTTCCAAATCGACATTATCATCAAGTTGCTTTTGTAATCCTTTTTCATCATATCCTGTCAACCAAAAAATGATTTGATTAACCTCTTCTTTTGTACGATTTTTCTTTTCTGCCTTATCAATATAAGCTGGATAAATTCTTGCAAAACTCATCTTGAAAACTTTGGGTCTTACCATCTTCTACACCTCTTTTCCTTTTATAAGCTTTCTATTCGCTTTCATTATATCGTATTCATAAATATCCAACAATCCTCGATAATATAAAAGACAAAGCGAAACCTCCTATGAGATCTTTGCTTTGTCTTACTATATTTATTGCTTGATAGAGTCTTCAAAATCAATTTCTATTTTTTCCTTTAAACTTACAAGACCAATATTATTTTCTTTGAAGATATTTAAATAATTTTTCAACTCCGTTTTCGTAGTAGCTAAACGACTTAATTCACTTACCACAACCAATGATACCAATCCATCTCTCATATCATATTGTAAATCCAACAGTTGGGGTTTTTCTTCTGATTCAATATCTTTTTCAGCATAATTTTTAGTTCCATATTTCAACTCATAAGCACCTAAAAAAGCATAACAATCTTCATGATCTGTTAAATGATTAGTTCCATTTCCTTCATGTGTATACACTGCAATAAATTTTATTTTTGTCATTTTTGTTTCCTCTATTTAATCTCAGTTACTTTATTGCCCTCAATCAAAGATTCTCTTTTAAATTGAACAATAGAACCTTCTGGAATATATTTCTTTTTGTTTCTTCTTATCACAGAAGCATTAAAGTATACTTTTTCTCCTGTAAATGTTGTAATAAATCCAAAGCTATTTCTTTTATCAAAATAGTTGATATATCCTTTCCTCATATAACACCCTCCTTTTCTTAAATTTAAAATGTTTTTAACTATTATCACTTCGATAAAACACCTTATTGATATTCATAAAAAAATAATACCTCCTACCTAGATCAAGAAGTATTATAATATTAAAGTATTAGCTCTATTAATGAAGTACGACTTATCTATTACTAAGTATAACATATTTACCTAAAAAAAGCATGTTAGCGACTTTTATTCCATAAAATCGTAAATTGAAAAAGTAAATTCCAGTTAAAAGAAAAGAAATGGAAGTAAGACAGAGAAACAACATCCAGTTCTTTTTATTATGTCGACTTCCAGT
>NZ_JAQFIQ010000031.1 GCF_029504745.1 Breznakia sp. PF5-3
AGGTGAAGTTTTTATAGAGGTTTCACCTCTAAATCAAGACAATCACCTATTTATATGCCTATATCATTCTTTATTTGACATATTATAGTTTGTCTCTTTCTTAATGTGCCAGTCATTGGCACATTCTCTATTTTTATTATTTTATTTGCTATTAATAGTACTTGTATTACGCAAAATTGATTAAAATAGTCCGTTTCTTTATTGTATTCATTTAACTATTTAATGCATCATATGGATAAGATGACATTGTACTCGTATTGGTAAGGATTTTATTTAGTGTATAAGGACACTAGTTTAATCGTTTTTAAACCAGACTGTTTTTCATATCCTCTTTATTTATCGTGATTTTAATCTTTTTATTGTGGTTTCAACTGTGGTGTATATGCTACAATGTTCCCCACAATTAAAACCACAATGTTTTCTAATAAAAAAAGGATATTTTTCCCCTCACAAATGTATATTTTTCATATTCCATTTCGCCAAATAATCATTTGTACCAGTGACTGGCACATTTTATCATTCAGTATCTACCAATATGTTACACTGTTTTTCATATGAGCACTGGCAATACAATTGGTAGTATTGCCAATACTGTAATCAACACATAAAAAAAGCCAATGATTGCATTGACTTCATAATAGATACTTTTAGTATATTGATTTCTTTTCTGATTATCTTTTGTATCTGGTATTAAATAACGATGTAGTAACACCAAAAATGCTATTATTACCATTCCCACCACGATTGTAGGACTTGTCACCTCACTTGCATAGTGAATTACTTCACTAATTACTTCTTTTACTTTGACTAAATAATCACTATGGCTTATTCTGATCATAAGTAGCAAATAGAACCATAATCCCATAATTGCAAATAATAATAGCACTGGCTTTCTTATTTTTGTTGGCAGCAGCTTAAACATGATCTTTTTTAATCGGTATTTAATCTTATTGACATTCCCTGTATTACATATTCTTTTCATTTTATAAGCAATTTTTTTTAATCCTCCCATATTATTTTATCTCCTTCTTCTACAGATAACATACTATCTCCTTCACTAAGCAATTCTTTTTCATACTCATCCTTCTCCTTTTTCGCAAAATAATTTTTAAACACAATTTTTTCCGCTTCTTCTTTACTTAAACAATCTCTTGCCATCAACTCTCTTGCAAATGCTCGATTCTTCTCCTTATTTTTTTCCATTGCTGGAGGATCTTTATAATTTACAAGGATTCCGTCTGTATAGCGATATGGTGCTGAGGCTTCAATTAACACGGTCTTTATTTTCCCATGATCTTCTGCAGTTAAATAGCCTATTCGATCTTTTAAGATTTCCATATCATTTGGAGTAACTTTCCCACCAGGAATCATTTTTACCAAATTATTTGCTGCCTCTGGTGTATGTCTTAACGATATAAATGTATTAATATTCCCAAATAGATCTTTTCTATAATCATTATCAAATTGCTCTACAAATTGTGTCATTGGAACTATTGCCAGCCCTTGTTCTCTCCCTTTTGCTCCTATCTTGTGAAAAATTGGAAGCTGCACATCATGTGCCTCATCAACAAACAGTAGATGTAAAAGTGCCATTGAAGGACGTTTTAAGCAAGTTAAATAATATTGTAAGCTCAAATATCCACATATAACATTGATTTCAAATTTACTCATTCCTGCTAGATTAAATAGAATAATATATCCAGCATCCATCCACTTTCTAATATCCTTAATACTGTCATATTTACTCGTAAGTCCAAACATCAACTTCTTTTGCTCTGTATTATTAAACATACTTATTCTATTCAATACAGGATCCACTTTATCATTAGACATCTTTGTGTTTTTTAAAAACTTCACTATATCTTGGGCATACATATCTTTCTTTAATCTATTTGCCAAATCAATCCGATACGTATCATTACTAGAGTCAAAAACCTTAGCTAAATCACCTATTGTATGCTCTTCTTTTGGATCCATCATCAACGCTTGCATTGCATCACCCATCGTGCGATCAACTTGAGGTGTTTTCATATCTCCATATAAAGATTTAAAAAAATCCAAAATCATACTAGGTTCAGAATGACTATTTAATAACGATATTGGAAAAACGTAATCCTTACATGAAAAGTCAACCACTCTAACTTTATCTAATACAGAAGTAATATCATACCCATCACTTTGATACTTCAACAGAATATCAATAACACCCAACACTGCTCCCTCTTTTGGATCAAACAAAGTAAATCCTGGAACATTCTTTTCGCCTTTCAATTTGCGTAGTAGAATTCCTCTAGCAACTTCTTCAAATACTGAGGTCTTACCACTACCTGTTGTTCCACCTATAAAAACATGCTTCCTTGCCGTTGTTTCATCTAAATAAACTGCACGATTATCTTGTACGGGATGACAAAGTTTCCCTACATAAAATCCTTGATCAAACTCATCTATGTCAAGAGTTACTTGCCCTTGATATAAATGATAGATTCGTTTCAACTCTTCTGTACTTTTACCCTTTAACGTTGGTATTTGTAATATATTCATCACCTCGAGTCCACTAGAAACACTTTCTCGATAGCTATCTTTATAGTCAATATAATATTGCTTTTCAAAAGCTGTCAAAGAAGCTATTTTAGCTGAAATATCACGTATTTTTGTATTATGAAATTTAGTTTTCCCTTGCACTTTCAATATATATTCAAGCTCCACATCACTTCCCTGCCTCATAAATGATTGCTTTTTATTCGGTTTACTTCCTCTTTTTACTTTAAAATCTAGCCAAATTCGTGTATCTGCACTTAATGTTTGTATAATCGTCATAAAGATAGATTCATTAAAAAACAAAGTCAATTGCTGCTCCGACTTTTTCTCATTTATGTTAGATGAATAAGGTAAGTATAAAGTACTTGTACGAGCATACACAGGAAAATTCGCATAAATAGGCAACGCAGATGCTTCGCCTCCTAAAAGTGTCTCTATCGCGCTTAAAAACGATTGTGAATTGTTCTCATCACTATCACATTTTAAATATAATGACAATATACCTTTGTGATTACAATCAATCACAAAGGTATATGGATAATCTTCTAATAGTCTTTTAAAAAAACCTTTTCTTTTTCCTGTAGGTGCTGACAATGATTTTAAGAAATTTTGCATCTTTTCTGCTTGAAAAGAATAGTCTTTTCTTGGGATAATTTGATAAATCAAAATCATTCCTCCTTTCACTTGGTAGCCAAAGAAAAATATGCCAGTCACTGGCACATTCTATTTAAACTCTTTTTATGATATACTTTTTTTGAAGATAGTAATTATCCTTAAAATACCAACTACTCTCTTATGGCTATAAAAGTAGGAGGTGTTGCTTATGAGTAATCTCATATTAATACTTCTCATTCTTCGTGAATGTAAAGAAATATTAGTGATTATAAAAAAGTGACTACCCTACTTTCTAATTTGACCGTTAGATAGGGTAGTCTTTAAGTAAGGATAGCATTGCTATCTTCACCATTATTATACATCATTTGCTTAAAATTTCAACTGCACAATTTGGGCAGTTTTTTATGTTAATCAGTTCTCATTCTGACTTTTTTATTATTGACACAACTTTACCAACATATGTTAATTCGTGGATGCTATATACACGCTTAACAAAGTTCCTACAACAATGATTGATCGTAAAATAGGATTATTGATAAAAATCACAATGAGTATCAATAAAATGATATTCATAATTATAATCAGAATCAGTAATATAATGTCACCATCTTCAATATCATAATACGTACGAATTTTTTGTATACATTTATATATAATAAAAACACCAATTCCTGCCAATGCAAAAGCAAGAACGAAAAATTGCAAAGCTTGACCGTTATTATAGGCAAGCACTTCAAAATGAGATTCTAGTGTTAATAATATTTTATTAAGTTTAGATAATGAATATAAGAATACTGATATTGTACCCCCGTATAACAATTCAAGAATAACTATTATTTTATTCTTCTTCAATACCGCCACTGCTCTTTCCGTTATCGTTCCATCTTGATTCATATTCTATCCCCCTTTTTAGCCTATTTCTTACTTCAGTGTATATGATAAGCTCTCTGTTTAATTTATATAGATTATTTATAACCGAAATAACAATAAATATCAATGTTATCATTATGATAATTATCAAAATAGCTGCATATAGCATGTATATTTTATACTCTTTACCACTGATTTCATTTTGCATGTTTAATTTCATCGCTGTAATAAAAATTTTAGAAGCTGTATTCCAGACTCCAAAACCAATTGATACTAGGAAGCCTAGTATGAGTGAAAATGCAATATTCTTTTTTGAATCATATTTTGTTTTAGTTAAGACAAATCGAAATTCTTGTTCTTCTGCTGACAAGGAAAAAAACTCATCACGTATTTTCTTATATTGTTTAAATTGCTTCTTCTCTCTCTCGTATATTGTTAAAGACAAAAGTATATTTTTTATTTTTTTCCTCATGCTAACCTCCTTATGTTTTCACTAATATAGCATATCAAATATTTTACTTTAAATATAGCTTCATTTTATAATCTCTTATACCTCTATTTAAACCATTTTTCAGGATCGATTAGGTTTATTGTTGATCCTGCATAAATACCTCCATGATGTACTTCTAAATGAAGATGAGTTCCAGTGCTATTTCCTGAATGTCCTTGTGTTCCTACTATATCTCCTTTTTTTACTCTTTGTCCTGTTTTTACCTTCACCTTTTCCAAGTGTGCATATTGTACATACATCTCTTTACTGTCATACGTAAACTTTAAGACTACATAGTTACCTCCACCTGCTACTTCATCAAATGGACAGTAATTACCCAAATATCCTCCATTAGGTGGACATGTTTGAGAGGCTTTATAAACAACTGCATCACTTAACGCTAATACAGACTCTCCGTAGTTTCCATTATAGTCTACTCCGGAATGACCGTCTTGAATACCACGAAATATAGGTACATTTTCCCTTCCATACACAAAAGCAAAGTCTCCCTTCACAATGACTGTTTCTGTCGCATTTACATTATTGGGATTGCTTCCACCCTTTCCGAGTGCCAATGGAAATACTAACATTACAAACAATCCAAAAAAAAGAGGAAATGCAATCATCGTCTTAACAATCCTCTTCATTATCTTCTCCATCATCAATTTCTGGTGTTATCATTTTCTCTTCATCATCCTTTATTAAATCATTCATAAACTGATCAATATCACTTTTAAACGTTTGATCCTGTTTACTAGATTGTGATTTGCTTTCTTTATTGGTTAAATCCGAATCGCTTTCACCATAAGTTAATTTATCTTGATCCTTTTCTCCCAAACCTAAATCATCCATATCTGAGGACACATAATCATTTCCTTTTACATGAGCTTCATCCTGTTCCGCTAGATCTTCTTCAGTACATTTCAATTTACTATCTGCACTCTCTTCCATTTCTTTAATTGCTTCATCTGGATTACCATCTTCCTCCACTTCCTCTTCTTCTGTAGAAGTACTATTGTTATCAGGATCGTCTCCTTCTAATATTTCTTCATCGATATCTTCACTTTCTGCTAACTCTTTATCATCTTTTATATCATTAAGCGATGATTTCTTTTTTCCATTTGGATATTCATCAGTATCTTCTCCACCATCTTCTAATGCTTCCTGGTGTTTTCTTTCTGATCGGTGATCGTAAATATCTTTTGGTGTTATATCACCAGTAATAATCCCTTTCGCAATATTAAATGCACCTTCGCCATCCAAATCAATATCGGCTGTTATTTTTTGCCATATCTGCTCTTTATTTTTATATACATAAATGAACAGTAAAACTAAGATTGCATCAAACGGCAAAATCATAAGTAACCCGTATCCTGTCACTCTAGCAACTAGTTGCTGTGTGAAAAATAGCATCAGACTAAAAACGATGTTGGATAAGATAAACAATACTGTCCATTGAATCCTAGATGAAAACCACTTTGTGGCTGCACCTTTATTATCTCTTAATAAAATTAATACAAAAGCGTATGTAGTTACTGCCAAAAGTAGTTCTTTTATAAAACCAATTGCAAATAAAAATAAGGATCCTGATCCAAACACAACTCCTAATAAAAAACGATGTATGAAAAAAACAATTGATAGTCCCATTACATTCATACATTGGTTTGCATTATATGAAATATCTTCATTCCCGTAATCTTGGCGCTCAATCTGTGCGTTATCTTTACTTGGCTCATTCAACAATGTGTTTACTCGCTCAGCTGCAGATACTGGTATCTTCTTTCCTGCATCTCCTTCCTCCCAAGCACCACTGTTTCTATTGCTGATGTCTTTTACATCTGTAACACCAAAATGACGCAAGATAAACCCTTGCTTTTGTAAGGAGTCAAATATCATCCTTTTATTTTGCATTTCAAAGGTTGTACCATCACTGTTATCTCCAAAACTAAATGTTTGTACAATAGAATCACTAATTAATTCTTCACTGTATGTAATGAGCGGCCTTCCATAACGTGCTACAAAGATCACCAATGCACATGATAATACAACTTCAAAAATAGTACTCAAGAATGTTCTAAACGTAAAAGCATTCTTTTTCGCTTTCATTAACTTTCTTGCAACCCCTATACAACCAAATAACACTACAATTTTCATAAACCAAGAATTTGGATTATCCCAATCAAAAATCACACTATCAATAACATCAAATATATTTCTCATTATTGCCGACCAAAAAGAAGATGATGCTACATTATATAAGATAAGAACTGCTAGTGATATAAAGGATCCTAACTTTTCAATGATCGTAGTTATTGTATTCACAATATGCATGATAATAGTTGGCGGATCTGCTAACCATAAATCATAGGAAACAGCAGTAGCACTTGAATTAGAAAAGTTCTTGATATAATCTTCTTTCATTTCTAGTTCTTGTGTCTTTCCATCTAACGACATGATTGCTTTACTATAAAAGTCTGCTGTCTTGGTTGAGGCTTTACGGTCTTTTAGACATTGATTGCGATCTTTTTCACTTGTATATGCTTCACAACCATTGCTAGCATTTCCAACACCCTCACCATGATCATCATTTGCGTTCTCCTTGCCTGCATCTTTTTCTTTATTATCTTCCTTTTTAGCTTCCTCTTTTTCGCTTGCTACATTGGATATTTCCTGTGCATGTGCAACATCACCTATGAATCCTATAAAAAAAGCACTGAACGCTATCAAAAGTCCAATCAGACACTTCTTCTGTTTACGTCCTATTCGTCCCATGCACACACCTCCTCCACTATGCCACTGTGTGAAGTTTTTAAAGACACCTTTGTCTCAGCATGAGGTGTTTTCAATTGCTCAGTGCTACTGTCTTTCAGTGTCGTAAATGCTTCCTTAAATGTTTTTGGTATATTTAGCTTTGTAAGACTTTTTCGATTGTTATAGTCCTGAAGTAAGAATACATATTTCTTACTATCTTTCACTCCTTCATCTTGAGTTCTATCGATAAGTGCTCCACGCACTACATCATGATCATCCAACTTCATCTCTTGTAATACAAATTCAATTTCTTTCGATGATTTCAAAGAGCCTACATATATTTGGCCAGTGTTATTTAAAATCTCGGCATTAATATCTGATAGCTGTTGTGTGATTACGGATGGATACGTTCTCCATGATCGTGAAGTTACGACACAATTAACTACCACATCTTCTCCTCCAGGTATTGCTTTCCATACACGATACTCATCAAATGTTAAATTGTTTTCTTCTACTCCAAATCGCTTCATAAAACCATTTACGATTCCCGTCACTTTTGAAATACAAATAGCAAAAATTGCATGCTTAATTTGATAAGGATCAAACGTTACAACCTCTTTTTTATCTTTTGAATAAATTGGTACTTCTGCAAAGGTAATCAGATTGTATGACTTATTCAAATTGAAAGCCAAATCAATTTCTGTATCTTGGCTGGCAAAAAACAAACGTGCAATAGGATCATTTTTTAAACTCAATACCTGCTTTGCAAGATTGTCATCATATACAATCAGCTTCTCTAACAGTGCAGTAAAGGTCATTTGCTTTAATCGCCTTTGATCAACATCCTTTTTCATATCTTCATATGCATCATTGATATGGTAGAATGCTATTTCCTGTGTTTTATTCAATGCTCTTGATAAACTGGAAATCATTTCTTTTGCTTCAGCTAGTGCTTCTTTTTCATCCTCTTTATGCATTAAAAAGCAATCAAACATACCATCTGGATTATCTTTTGCACCAATTTTTAAATGCGATGCACGATCGCCTAATAATACAATCTTCTTTTCTCGATCACCTTTTGGATCCACCGTTAAAATTCTGCGTCCTTTAAAGATCATATCCACAAAATTACGATGATCTGCTAACTGTGTTTTTCCACCTCCTGTTTCTCCACAATATAATGTTGTAGGTGCTCCTGTTTTCGTTTTACCTTCTAATATCTTGGACGTATTATAAAATACAGGAAGTTCACCTGGCATGGTGTAAGTTTCAATGATTCCTTCCTCATCTTCTCCAATATAAATACCTCCTAAAAAATTATATTGAGCCAAATATCCAATATCAGTTGGCTGAATATACTTTCTGAAATTATTGCGATAGGGGAACAAATTGTCTGCCAACAAAATCTGCCTTCCTACTTCAATAGACAATTGGATCTTTGAAGATTTAAACTTTGTTCGCATATGCTCCCTTCTTTGCTCCAGCAATGACAAAGAAGAAGCGTATACACGTACAAACATTTGCCATCTTATTTTTGAGTGCTCAATGGACTCATCTACATTCTCTGCGGAAATAGCAAGCAAGCGTCCTTTGATGGCATCTTTATCTTTACGATCTGTCCAACTGATATATCGCTTCTGTGCTTTTGTGATTGACTCTTTTTTTGCACTCATATGCTTTACAAATTCTTTGGTGTGCTGTAAATCAAACTTAACAACTACATCGCTTGGGAAACTTGCTAGTTGTAAGCTATTAATCACATCATCTGCGCTTTGATCATCTTTAATCGATGTCTTTTGAAAACTAGATGCAACCATGGTCGACGAGTACAGATGTTCCCACTTGCTACTCTTAGTACTCTGATATTCATAATGTAAATGTGCAGGTTCTTCCTGCACATAATAATCTTCAATATCCTTTTCTAGTGGTAATGCCAAGTAATTATGAAACTGTTCTAGTTTTTTTTGATCTGTTACTTTATCTGTATCAATATGCTTGCACATCCTTTTATAAATCTCTTGTTCTGCTACTTGATACAATTCTAACTCATCTTTTTTTAGTGGTTTACTTTCAATCGGAAACAGTGCAATATTTTTTCTCTTTTTCATCTCTTCTCTACCATCACAAAATACAAAATATATTTCATAACGATATTTGATAGCCTTTTGAAGAATTTCTTTTTGATCCGCTATATAACTCTTCGCTAGATCTAAAAATTCAGGTTTTCCATATACTTTATAGCTATCTGCATATGCTTGATATACTTTTTGATTATTTACTTTTTTTGGCCGTACCATAAAAAAACCTGGCATATTAATATCCAGGATTAAATCACTAAATTTCTCTAATAATGTTGCCTTCTGACTTTCCGAAGCAAACAAAGAATTGATAGGACGTATTTTATAATAGTAAGATACACTTTCTTTATAATATACGATGTTATCATATGTATAAATTCTACTTATATGCAAGAAATACACCTCCTTTCTTCTTTCTTTCCAAATATCGTTTTTCTCCGCTGCTGCTATAAACTAATCGATAGCGTTTGAGCTTTACATAATAAAATTCACTAAACTTTGTTCTTCCTGTTTCATTATTAATCTCATTGTTATATACCACTGCAAATAACACGATTAATGCTGCAATCCCAAATGCAATTAAAAAAGCATTTGCACCTAAAATCAGTGATAGTGGAAATCCGATGATTACAATAATGGTAATCAGTGCAATCAGTGCACCTACAAAGTTAATCCATCCTACAAATTCAATACCTAAATATGGGACTACAAACTTTGCCTTATATTCATCTGCTACTGCATAATTATTCATTTTCATATGGTTTCATCACCTTTTTAGATTCTCTTCCGTTCTTTATCATAGCGGAAAACCCAATTGTCTAAAAAAAGCCAAAGCAAGATTCCATAGAAATACAATTGGTGTCACAAGAAAATTAAATATCGTAGATGCTGGATTTTGCATAATGATGATATATACAAAGATCAACAATATTCCAACTCCAATTTCATCTAATACTGATGTCCACTTCCCAGTTCTTTTTAATGAAGCTGCTGCACTCTTGATTAACCCATAACATAGTCCTACCATTCCTATCGTTGCAATTACTTTCCAAAAGAAGTTAAACGCTTCTGTGTTTATAAAATCCATTAATATACCTCCATTTTCTTAATCTTATTGTTTTCCTTTTTAATCTCTATATAATAATTCCGCGTTCTAGTTACATATTTATCACTTTCATCTACTTTCACTTGCAAATACATATAATCATCATCCTGTGTTGCTGACGTAATTGTTTGGAGTTTTATCTCCACATGCGGATCCAACTTATCAATCACATGACTACTTGTTGTCAGTAGCTTTGCTTGCTTGTAATCATCACTATACGTTTTAAAAAACAAGTTCAGCGTTTGCTTCACTTGCTTATGTTCATCATCACTAAGTTGTTGATTTGTACTTTCTTTTTCCAGCGTAAGCTTTCCTAGTATTTCCTCGTCTGAAATTCCTTTTACATCATAACTGGTAAATAAAAGTGGCCTCGTAATTGCATATCGATCTCCTTCTTTTGCTACATCTGCACGTACATACATCGTATCTATTGTCGGTTCTTGATCTTGTAGCTTTATCTCAATCTTAATTTCTGCATAATAACGATAACTCTTATATTCTTGCTTTAGACTCTTTACTTTATAAAAATTGATCTTTGATACCCTTAAGGATTCTAATTCTTCTGGATAATTTACCACTTCTTCATTTTTTAAAGTAAAGACGGAAATTACTTTTTTTGACTCCTCACTTTGTGGATACTCAAAATAAGCTTCCATATAAGTTCTGACAAATACTTCATCACTGATCTCTTCATATTCTGTAGCTGGTGTTGTTTCAAGCAAACTCTTATATCCACCAATGATTGCAAATACTAAAAAGAAAAGAACTACACTCTTTTTCATCTTTTGCTTACGTTGGATTTTTTTCCATATTTTCAAACGTTCATTTACTAACTCATCTTCACTTTTTTCCTCAACTACTTCTTGATCTTTCGTTGCTTTTTCATCAGGATTCTTTTCTATGTGTTTATGTAGTCGTTTAAACAACATGCTCTATTTCGCCACCTTCCACTGTGTCGGTTTCTCTATCTCCGACTTCCGTTTCATTGATATTCTTATTCACTTTATTTTTATCAAATTTACGATTAAGTTTTTTGAAAAGATATACACATATGTGGCTACCAAAAACAACGACCACACTTGTTAGTAACAACGTATCTAAAAATACGGTGGCCTGAAACTTTTCTTGAATCTCTTTCAGCGTAAAACTTGTAACTTCTGAATCCTTAAGTTCTAAAAACATATATGCGTAACATCCCAATACAGTAAAATTTATAATACATATTTGTAAGATGATGATAAAGGGTTTGCGTAGCTTTCCAAACACCTTCTTCACTTTCATTAGGACATCTTGTCTTTCGTCTTGTGTAATTTCTTTTCTATTCATAAACTTCAAATTCTATCACCCCAGTATCCTCGTTGTACTTCACTTCATTATTCGCTACATAAATACTCAAAAAATGGATCATATTTTCCAAGCTATCATGTGCATAACTAGGAACAACATCACCAAAACTATTGATTGTTTCCCCAACTGGGAATTGTTTCTTTGCTTCTGCAAATGTCATATTCATTATTTCACTCCTTTACAATTCTTCTGTAGACTTCCTTTTTTCAAAAACTGCCCTTCAATATACGCTATATCTTCTAGATTCAACTTCTGTACACTAAATCGTGTATGCTCATATCGTGTATAAATATCTTGAAATAGATTGCATAAAGATGCTTGGTTTTCTCTAAAAAAAGCAAACATCCAAAACATACTTAACTTTGGATATTTGCTCTTCATTTCTATATATTCCTTGCATGCAATTTGCATGATAATATCTACCTCCTCTTTTCTTTCCTTGCATTCTAGAGAAACTGATATTCTTTTTTTATCTTTCATTTATACCTAGTTACTCCTTTCTCACTGCCATTGTATGGTGCGTTTACATCCACTACGTATGCTTCATGTTGCAATCAATATAGAATTGCTTCTTGCCCGATTGGTAATCCATTAGCATCATAAATATTTCTACATGATCCATTACTATAGGGCGCCAGGTAATCTCTACATGCCTTTTGAGCACTTACCATATTATATCCATCAGTGAACAAAAACTGCTTACTCTCTGCTTTTGGTAATGTTGGTTGACTTGGTTTGGAAGATGATGATTCATTCTGGTTTATATCGTTATTTCCGCCATTTTGAGCATTGTTCTCCTCTTCCTTAACTTGTTCATTATCTCTTGACTTTTCTTTCACAATCAGCCTTAAAATCGCTGACACCTTATTTCCGTTTTTATCCTTACAACTATATAAAATTTCATGAATTCCCACCCTATCATAATGTTTAGGCTTTTTAATCGCTACCTTTAATTTTCCATCAATTGGATCTTCTGCTTTTTTTACATAGGACTGTAAATCAATCGCAGTGCCTTCTTCAATTGATACCTCTGTAGCAGTAAGCTCTAACACTGGTAAGATAGGATCACTAAAATTTAACACTAATGCGAACTCTTTCTGATTTCCATAATCATCATAAGCAACATAAATATATACATGTTCACCTACCTGTGAGGTATCAATTGTTGGATATGCAATATCTACAATATTATTACTGCTATTTTTCACAAAAGAAATAGCATCCAGTTCACTCTCTGCTTCATATACACTCTCCACCTTTTTGAAGGTTATTTGCATAGCTTTATAAGATTGTTGTTTTTGATAATCATAGTAGAAATACGCACCCATACCAGCTAGCAGAAATAAACAGACGAAAATTATTAAAACCGGCTTTTTATTTGCCATGACTATCTCCATGCATTTTATTGCTGTGCCATAATGACAGCCGATCATGTTTTGGATCTCGAGTTATAATCTTATTTTCTTGTTCCTTGCATTTTCGTATATAATCTTCCTTGTCGTTTGTCATAAACGCCATACGTGTTTCCTCTTGTTTAATAATGTTCACCTTCTTTCCAAAATCAAAGCTTTTTTATAATAGAAAATGTGCCAGTGACTGGCACATTTTTACTCTTTCTTTTTATTCTCAAGATAATCTGAAGTTGACGACTGGTTTGGTTCACCTCGATTTTTATAAACTTTTTTATTTACATATCCTGTTTTGATTTTCTGTGCTGATATACCACCTTTTCTTGCTTTCTCAGTTGTATGCGCTTGATATGATGCCTGTTGTCCTGCGCCTTTGTAGGCTTTCACAATCTTCTCACTTTGTTCCTCAATCGCCAATTGAAAACGTAATGTCTCATTTCGTTTATAAATAAGAAATCCAATCAACATCATTACAAGCCCTGATATTCCAAGTAACCCCATATTTCCATACATATTGCTCGTATCTCCACTTTTCACGATCTCAATCATTTCATTTGTGTAAGTAAATGAATATACTTTGTTTTCATCAAACAATGCTTTCTCACTTTCATTGTCGATTGCAAATATTTTCACTTCATCAGAAAGAAGAAATCCTGCTGGCGCTTTTGTTTCTTTAATCTCCACTTTTGCAACTTGACCTTTAATTTTAAAAGTTGCTGTACCATCTTTTGTATTTGCATTTACTTTTTGTGTGTCTACAACCTTTCCATTTACGTCATACAACTTAGCTTCAAACTCAAAATCGTTATGAACGATTGCTTCGCCAGTTCGCTCATTTGTCTTATTCACGATAACCGTATATTCTTTTAACTTATTAATCATTTCATGTCCATCATTGATTGCAATATAAAGTTCTTCTTCATCTGTATCTGCGCTAATTGTAAATGGATAGATAGTTTCATCTAGTTCATAAGAATCATTGGTTTTTGTTTCTTTTACATAATATTCTCCATATGGAAGATCAATAGTAAATGGTGTTTCTACTTCTTCACCACTTATATCATCTATTGTTCTTGAAACCATCATTCCTTCTGCATCAATTCCAAATGTTGTAATTGGAGTATCTTTATCAATACTCAATGTTTGATTGTAGTTATAAAGAACATCAGCAGCATAGATTGTAAATTCAATATCTTTAAATGCTTCCTCGTTTTGAAGCGCAGCTACTGGATTCTTTTCCAATGTTTTGTTGATTGAATAAAACTGTGGCTTTTTCATATTCTCTGCAGCAATTGTTTTTAATTGCTCTCCTCCTCCAGCAGCAGTTACAGAATGTTTATAGATCGCTGTATCCCGATTATATCCAATTGGAGCTCTTGTTTCTTCAATATTGTAATTTCCTTCTGGTAAGTTATTGCTAGTGGCGATACCATTAGCATCTGTAGTAATTACTTCTACTATTGCACCATCTGCATAAAGTTCTTTTCCACTATGATTTTTGATGACTCCATCTGCAGTAATTGTGAATTCAGCATCAGCGAGACTTTGCAAACTGAAGACTGGTGATTGGTAGGTAGTACCATCTACTGTTGTTTCACTGATCTCACTAAATGCATTCCCTGTTTTTTGAATTTTTACATTTCCATTCGATGTGCGTATGTTGAGTTTACTTGATGCGGGATCTCCTAATGGATAATAACCGATATTTTGACTTACTGGATGAGTATAGATGATTCCTGATTCAGAAGTTGTAGCAAACTTATAAAAGACAGCAGTTCCGTTCGCATTACCTCCATTATTTTTGAGAGTAATGTTATTTCCGCTTCTTGTAATCGTTACACCAGCTATACTACCGATTTGTGCCATACCAGCTACAACTCCATTGCTATCCTTAATTGTTTTACTTTCACCTTTATTTAAAGTAATTGTTTGATTATTCCAGCTTGCTAATACCGTATGTCCTTTTATCTCAGTAGCAATTTGCGATTTTCTAGCTGCGTAGTTTGGAACATCATGTGACGTTGGTGTATATCCAAAATATTCCCATACCATTAATTGCCAAACCGCATAGTCATAATTTGACTTTGTACTTAATTTTGTCCAAGCATGGTATTGTAATTTAGACAAGTAATCATTACTCGCTGGAGTTGGTGTATAATTTCCAAGGTCAGTTACATTTTTCCATGGCTGTACACACGACCCAACATTAGCATCTACCACTAGTTTATCAATACTTTGCCCATTAAAAAAGGCACTTACACCATTCCCTGATGGATCCCATGCTTGTCCTGTATGATGGTAACCAGTAGCTGTTATTGAATTAATAGTACTTGCACTTAATCTTGTTTTGTTTCCTATTGTTAGAAAACTTGCCATTATCATTGTCAGTGCAAAAACAAATGATATACTTTTTCTCATTATTTTACGTTTCATGTTTCCTCCATTTATATTTTTTTTGCGTAAAAAAAAGACGAGTATCACTCGTCTTACAGATATACCTTTCTCCTTTTTTGTAACATTTACGGGCCTCGTTCCCATACCATATATTTCATATGTACTCCTTTCAATCGAGTAGAAGAAAATAAGCACTCAATTTGAGTATTTTGTTTCTCCTCTCACACCACCGTACATACGGTTCCGTATACGGCGGTTCAATTAAACTTTAAGTTATGTCTTTGCTCATAATAATCGAAACAACTAACTAGTCCTTTTTGCGCTAGTTTTTGTTTTGATATTGCACGTACCACACATGTTTTAAGCACTATAAATTGATAACGTCGCCCCATGTATGATGTTTGTCTTGCTAAGTCTTTATGGATTCCTAACTTTTGAAGTCCCCATTGTCGTTTTTGTGGTGTTTTCCATTGTTTCCATATTATGACACGAATTCGTGTTCGTAAATGGGAATCAATTTCTCTGATTACTGCCTTCATGCTACTTATAGCGAAGTAGTTAATCCACCCTCTTGTGACTTGGTTAATCTTCTTGATTCGTTCCTTTAGAGATATGCTCCACTTTCGACTAGTGAGTGTTTTAAGTTTTGCTTTAAACTTTACCACTGATTCTTCATGTGGTTTACATCTCCATGTGCCATCTTTGCGATTCTTGTAGAATCCAAACCCTAAGAACTTTGTTTTGGTTGGTTTGTTGACTTTTGTTTTTGTCATGTTTACCGTTAACCTCAGTTTCTTTTCAATCCATTTTGTGATGCTGTGCATGACTCTTTTTGCACTCGCTTCACTTCCCACTAAGATAACTACATCATCTGCGTATCTTGCAAATCGTAGTCCTCTTGTTTCCAGTTCTTTATCTAATTTGTTAAGCATAATGTTACTGAGTAGTGGCGACAAGTTTCCACCTTGTGGTGTCCCAATGTTTGTACTTTTATATTTCCCTTCACTCATTACTCCGGATTTTAAGTATCGTGTAATCAATGATTCCACATCTCCATCTTGTACGATGTCATGTGTATAACTCATTAATTTATCCTGTGATACTCTATCGAAGAATTTCTCTAGATCAATGTCTACCATCCACTCATATCCATCATTTAGATAATCAAGGACTTTAAGAATTGCCATCTCACAACTTCTTTTTGGTCGGAATCCATAACTGGCTTCTGAGAAGTATGGTTCGGCAATTGGACTAATTACTTGTACGATTGCTTGTTGGATAACTCTGTCCATTACTGTGGGTATCCCTAATTGGCGTACTCCTCCGTTTGGCTTTGGTATCTCAACTCTTCGTACTGGTAATGGTTTGTATTTCCTTTCACGAATCTCTTGCGCGATTCTATTCCAGTTTTCTTTGATGTAATCTTTTAGTTCCTCTAACGTTACTCCATCTACTCCACTTGCACCTTTATTGGCATATATTTTTTTGTATGCAAGGTTCATATTGTTCCTGTCTAGAATCTTCTCTAATAATACTGACATACTTTGTGTTTCGCTCCTTTCCGCTTCCAAATATTTCATCTTATGTCTTGCTAGCGTTTGTGTGTATACGTTACACATCCGCTTAGTTGTCAGAGATATATTTGGAACATACATTTGTTTACACTGTTTAATTGTTCATCCCTTCAGTAATCTTTCTATTACCTACTATGGAATCGGCTGACTTCTCACTATTCGTTGTTACTACGATTTTTTTTCCATCGTTAGTGAGACCTCACAGGGTAAGTCATACATCTTTCCTCGTTTACTCGCTAGATTTACGCATTGAGTTTACGATTGCCTTTCGGACTTTGTTGCTTTGAGCCAACTTATCCACCCAATACGCCTTATATCTAATTCCTGTTCGTCGAGCCACGAATTTGCTATTGCTTCCTCTCGCCCACACCTCACGATGTAAACCTTGCAAGTCGCTATCAGGTTCGTTGGCAATTGCGCCCTTTGGGACTTTCACCCTAGATGTATGACATGCCTGTCACACTCAAAAAAAGCGATGTTTACATCGCTTTTTACATCGCTTTAATACCAATTCGCTGTAATACCACATTGTGGATCTAACCAAATTGTAAATCTTTGCCAAGGCCAATCTGGAATCAACAACTGTTCTGCTACATACTCATTTAGTTCATCCATACTTTTAAACCATTCATTACTATTTCCGACCAAGCCAGAACAATAATCCCCTCCAGAACTTCCTCCTGTGGATCCTCCAGATTGGCTACCTCCGCCTGTCTGTCCTCCATTCTGGTTATCGTTTGCTCCAGACGCACCACTACTGCTGGTGCCATTGTCCCATGTCATAGTTGATCCATCATCATTTTGTTGGCTATTCTCAGTGTTTTTTTGTTCTTCTTTCGCTTTTTTTTCTTCTTGTTTTCTCTCGGCCTCCGTCTTTGATTTTACTAAGACTGTAAACTCTTTCGTTGTCTTATTCTTATGTACATCTGTAGCAGTTACTTTCGCTTTGTATTCTCCTGCTTTTGAAAAATCCACGTTCTTTACATCTACAGTTATGGCTACTTCACTTAAATCCTTTGCCTGAAACTGCTTTGACAAATCACCACTATATGCACGATCGACTTCTATTTTATCTTTAAAATCAATAAACTCAGGTCTTTTCGTATCTTTTACAATAATTTTAAAATCTAATGTTTCATCTTCATATTTTGCTTTAGCTGCATACTTGCCTACTGGCAAGCCAATTAAATATAAGCTCTTGTCATCTTTATCACTAATTTTTGTGGTAACCTCATGATCCTCAAGCTTAACATTCTTAGTATCTACAGTAATCTCCGTTTTATCAAGAACTTCTTTATCTGCTTTTACATAATTCTTTGCTGGTAATTCAAGTGTTTCTCCATACTCTACAGTAAATTCATTTTTCTTCATTTCAATGCTTGGCTCATTTGATTGTGTCGTCATTACGACCCCTACTACTATGAGTGCAATTACGATCACTGTACTCACACCTGTGATTATTTTTTGTTTTGTATTTAAATTTCTAATTTTCTCCATAATATGCTTCATTTGATAGCTCCCTTTCATTTTCACTATAATGTGCCAGTTACTAGCACATTACCTTATAAATGTTTGTTTCAAATACACTTATTTCATTATACATATTTTAACACATTTTTCTCCTACTTTTTTCCGGTCTTTTTCCGGTTTTTTTCCGGTAGCAATCATCTATAATAGTTATTTAAGATTTAATACAACTGCTATTCTAAAATAAGCATCATTTAGAACCTCATAAGTTGGCGATTTTGACTTACCTATCATATTACTAATTTGATTTATATTTTTCATCATTATATGTTTTAAGAATAAAATTTCTGATTCACATGGATCGAGTCTTTCCATTGCCAACAATACCTCTTCAATTTCTGCATATCGCTCATCTTTTTTTTCTATCTCATATAATATCTTTTTTGAATGACTAACGCTTGACCCCCCCGCTACTGATATTCCTCCATAAGATATGCCTGGAACACTTATTCCAACACACAGTAAACGATACAAATCACTAAAGTGATTCATTCTTTGTTTTGCCTTTTTTATTATTTCTTTCCGATCTAAGCTTTCAATATAACTACTCATATGCTTATCCCTCCTTTGCATTTTTGCGTTTTCAGTATATTATTCACAATAACATGTATCATCAATGCAATTAAACCTTTTTCTCAGTCATTAACGTACTTGCTATGCTTTCTAATTCATCAGCTAATGTACGATATTGTTCAATCAGCAATTGAGCTTGTTGTATAGATTTAGGACTGTATTTGCTCCATGCTATAAGATATTCATTCACGTCACTCATAGCTTCTATCATGGCATTTACAACTCCTTCTACTCCAGCTTTCATACCCATTTGAAATTCCATTTTGGATACTATCTGATCCATATCAATCATTAACTCTTCTTTGAAATCATCTTCTCTTTCATATTCTTCAATTTGTACAACATCTCTATCTTTATCTTCTTGTGAATTAGCTGCATGTGATATTTTAGGCACCTCATGTAGTGTCTCTGATGCTTCGCGCAGTGATTCTTTATACTCTTTTATTGTTTTCAAGGATAAGTCATCATGATCTTCAATGAACATCAATTGCTCTTCATCATTCAAAGATGATAACTCTACTGCTGCCCCAATCGTTAGTTCGCCATCTTCAATTTTTTCTCTTACTTCCGGAATTGCATTGTTGATAATCTTTTCATAATTCCCAACTTGTGATGAACTTAATCCAACCTCTTTGGCAATAAGCTCTCTTATTCTTCCAGGCACTTTCCCACCTTCAGCTTTTTCCTGTTCATAGATTTCTTTTAACTCTGCTATTGCTTCAATCATCTCCGCATTTGTAAGTGGATCTGTTTCAATGTTATTTAGTAACAATCTTTTTCTTGCTTGACGAGTTGTTGCTTCTACTACTTTACATGGAATATACTCAAATTTTTTATATCCATCTCCAATCAACTTTTTTATTGCATTGAATCTCCGATGTCCAGCAATAAGCTCATATTTATAAATTGTGTTGTCTGGTACCTCTCGCACAACCAAATTGTGTTCTAATCCATCTTCTAAAATATCTTCTGCTAATTCATCAATATTACGCAAAGTTCGATTTTTTACTGATTCTGTAATATCTTCATAATGAATGTTTTGAATTCCATGATTTATTGATTTTGCTTGCTTTTGTAAATCCTTTGCGAAACCTTCTAATACACTAATTCCCATCTTATAGCACCTCCTGCAGTTCTTTTGATAGTTGTTTATAGTCTTTTGCAACATTTGAACGATAATATCGCTTAGAAAGTGGTTGACACCTTGCTCTCGCTCTTTTCACAGCATATCTATGGTAACGTATACAAGTATGAAAACTATGTTCTTGTAATGCTGCATAAAGTGAATCTAAATCATTATGCGTGGATTTTAAATCATTTACTTGAGTATATAGTATCTTATACTTTACCCCTTCGCATAATGTCTGTATTTCATGAATTGTTGTAGACATTCCATCTAATGAATCTATATCCACTTGAGTTGGAATAATTATCAAATCTGTCGACAGTAGAATCTCAGCAGTAAGTTTATTAAAATATGGAGATGTATCCATTACAATATAGTCATATGTATTTGATTGCTTTATTTCATCCAATTGCTGATTTAATATGCCACTTTTAATTTCTAATGAAGCTAGCATTGTATCCCCAGCAATCATATCCAATCCATTTGTAGTTCTTGTTGTACATCTCTTTATACTTTCTTTTAGTAACATATTAACAACCGTTTTTTTATGATGTTTCTTTCTACACAAACCTTTTGTGCTGTTGCATTGAGGATCCAAATCGACAATTAATACATGTTTTCCATCTTTTGTTAATTCATATGCCAAATTTTTTGCTGTTGTTGTTTTTCCTACTCCACCTTTTCTATTGACAATCGCAATTATCCGGGTTTTTCTTTTTTCGTGTTTCATATGTCCTCCATTTTCCTTAAAAACAATTGATGACTCATTCATAGAAGCCAATACAAGATACAATTAAGAAATACACAGAAAAGGTCATCATATTTCTAGGAGGGCAAAAGTTCTTGTACTGGATTCTATGAACGAATCTTATGCTTTGTACCAGCAAGCGGTACATTTATATTTGTTCATTTTGTTATACTAGTTATCATTACTTCCATTTTTTCAAGCCATTTGTAATCTTATTACATATATCTATTGCTTCGTTAATTCTTTGTAGCATTTCCCCCTTTACTATTTTCAAATTTTCAGATTCTATAGTTTTCACTTTTTGATATTCTGATCTGTTCTTTTCTAGTTGCTTGCAATACTGTTCAATTGCATATGCCATCACAAGTATTTCTTTTTCATCCACTTCAATTTGAATCATTTCTTAACTCCTTTTCTATTGTCAATTTTCGTTGTTCCTATTAACTCTAAAATATATGTTGCATTTTTCACATTTCTACTTTTAATGGATTCGTCATAGTTTGTAATTAAAATTACTTCAAAACCTTCTTTCACTAAATAATCAATAATTCTTTGCTTCCCATATTGATGAACTACTTTATAATCAACCACGCAATTTCCAAACTGTTTTAAATTTCGATATACATAAGGCTGTAACTTCATATCATATCCTCCATTTTCTTTCTTTATTTCCGTGTGTCAGTGACTGGCACATTTTTTATTTGAATTATTTACTTTACAATTCTTCACTTATTCTATGCTTGGCAATTTCTATATTTTTTTTTACCAACTCAAATCCAATAAAGTTACGATTGTTCTTTACTGCCGCTTTTGCAACTGTACCACTTCCTATAAATGGATCTAAAACAATATCCTCTTCATCACTGCCACATAAAATCATCCTTTGTGCCAACTGTTCTGGAAATGTTGCATAGTGCGCAATTGACAACGGCTGTTGATTAATTTCCCATACAGTTCGTACATTCCTCGTATATTCATTACCTTTTGTTCTCATTGATAAGCGATTTCCACTCTGTAATGACTGACATCCTTTACTTCCTCTTGGACTGCTCTTATCTTTTGTTTTTGCTTTTTCTTTCAATTGATGAAACTTATACTTCTTGCCCTTAGAGAACATAAATACATATTCGTGTTCTATCGTAAATCTATCTTTTACTGATGCGGGCATTACATTGTTCTTTTTCCATATAATCTCATTTCGACAAATCCATCCTCGATCAATCATAGCAATCATAAATCTTTGTGGAATACCTACAAGACTTTTACTTTTAATAGTGTCCTGCATGCTCTGATAGCACTTTCCAGATCCTTTATTTAAGAACTGTTTCTCTCCTTTTTTTGATACATAAGATTTTCCATTATTAGAGCCGTAATACGTATCTGCCAAATTCACAAATAGTAATCCATCATCTTTAAGTACTTTTTTACATTTTTCAAATAACCCTAATAGTTTATCAAGATACTCATGAAAACTCTCTTCTTGACCCAACTGATCGTCATGTCCATAATCCCGTAATTTCCAATATGGCGGGCTTGTAATGATCAACTGAATACTTTTATCATCTAACATATCAATTAAGCTAAATGCACTTCCTTGATTAATTTGATTCATCTTTAGCATAATCAATACCTTTTACTATTTCTTCAATTAGATAAGCAGTTTTGATATATGAAGCGACATCTTGTTTACCTGTATACATTTCTAATTTGAAATATTGATTATCGCTTGTATATATCAATTCATTTTTAGAGTTAATAAACCACTCTTCAACAATGATCGTTCCTTTGATTTCATGATGAAGCAGCAAAGGCTTATCAATAGTCCAAAATTCATTCACTGCTTTTCCATTTACATAATTACGTAAATAATTCGATCTTTTAACTGGATTTTCTATTTCTTTGAAATCTTCAATTGTTTTCAGCTCTTTTAATATTACATTTATCACTTTGCATCACTCCAAATCCCTAACTTTTGTTCTTTTGCATGATTTTCTAAACCATATAGTTCATCTGTGTATTTATAATTTCCATAAATATACTCGACTTTTGCATATCCTTTCGAAATCAATTCTCTTTGCAATAAAATTCCATCAACCCATATCCAAGCTAGCACACGTCCATATTTATCTGTCCTGTTTTCTATTTCATACTCTAATTCAATTTCCTTTGCATTCATTAGCTGATTGCATGTGTACACACTCGCTTCTTTTCCATAGAGTTCAGCACCTTTTTGTGGATGTTTTGTTTCAGGAGTATCAATTGCTAAGAAACGTACTTTTTGTTCCTCACCATCAATCATAAAATTTGCCGTATCTCCATCTACACAATCTACCAATTCTATTCCTTCTTGTTTTGATGTCGTTTGCATTTGCTGATTGAAATAATCATTTGCATAATATCCTACCAAAACAATCAAAACCAATAAATATGATTTCTTTCCAATCTTCTTTAACATCTTGTTCATTCTTCTTTTACTCATATTGAACCTCCATAATTCTCTTTTGTATCACTTTCTCTATACTTCTTTTTCTTTCTTATATTTAAAATATTTGTAATTGTTGTGCCTCTTTCTTATCATCAAAATAAACTCAACTACAATACTGAAGATCATTATCATTTTTGATAAATGCAGGATTAAACTTTCTCTTTCTACAAGCATATTTATAACTGTCTTCTTCCTGACCTTCATATAGACATTCAGTTTTATCTAAGTGCCTACAATTTGTGCAATAACCTCTCATAAAATCATTTTATTGTTTATATTATAAATCTATATGTTTATTTTGTCAACTATTATATCAATTTGTTGATTTATTAATTTAACTTATAGATTGACATAAGCAATTGATATGTGTAAACTTTAATTATCTGAAAGGAGTTCAATATGATAATCACAAATCAAATTAAAGCTCTTCTGGCTTTGCAAGGAAAAACTTATACTGATTTAGCAAAATTCCAATCTGTTACTCTTCAGAACGTATCTAATAAAGCTAGAAAAAATTCCTGGAGTAAAAAAGATCTATTTGACATAGCTAAATTTACAAATACAAATCTCGCATATGTAGATAAAGATGGAAAGCCAATATTTGTATTAGAAGCAGATGACTAAACATCTGTTTTTATTTTCTCACCATATTATCTTGTTCTTTTTTGACAAATTCATCTGTTTCTATATTAATAATCAATACCATGTATTATTTCAAAAGCACAATCATCACATACATATCCGCAACCGTATTGATTAGGAAGTTGTTCTAATTCTTTACCGCACTTTTCACAACATCCAAACCCTTCATCTTCATCGTCTTTAAAATCATCTTCAATAGTTTTCCATTTATTATTTTCCATTTTAATTTATATCCTTTCTGTGTGTAAAAATACTATAAGTTTTGTTTATTCTTTATGTAAAATTGTTTATTCCATTTAATTGGATTATAATATAAATGTACTCTTATTTTCTTAAATTCTAAGAATTAGAGTATCTAAAGTAAGGTAGCTTCTCCAATACTGCCTTACTTTTTTTATTTATAAATTATCATTGTTTGACAGCATTCTTTTCAGGATCAAATCTGCAGCACATAGTTTTTCAAACATAAATTTTTAATTATCATGAAATAACGCGAAGTGCTATGTATTTAGATTAAACATAGCTTATAAAGTTATGTTATGCCCATCCATGGTAATATTGGCAATACAATAAACTTCAAAATTAAAGCTAAAACAAATGCTATTAATATAAATACAATAACTACACCCAATAAACTTCCTACTACAACAATTATATTTTCAACTGATTCTTTTTTATTATTTTTTTCCATTATTAATTTCCTTTCATGTCCTGTTAATCGGATTTTCGTTTCTTTTTTTATTGTTTTCTCTGCTTTAAAATATTGACTATTATTGATCAAAATTTTAATTTTTACTTCTTTTTATTCCTTAAGTCCTTTTTTTCCTTTTCTACTTTTTTTATTATTTCAATCATATTATTTACTCTTTTTCTTTCTATGAACTCATCCAGCCACCACGCAACTCCTAAAAAAACAATTAGAAGCAACCAAGTATCACTGAAAATTTTTATAATTAACTCCATTACTAGTCTTCCTCTTTTCTCATTAATGCTTCATATTCTAATATTTTCTTTTCTGTCATACCTTTGTATTTAAACAGAATCAGCTTATTAATTCTTTGCCATCACATTTGCAACTCTGTGCGCTCCGCGCGTGACATATATCATAAAAAGTTCTAGTTTTTTTGCAACGCCCTTAGGCGCTGATTTTTAGTTTAGCATTTCCTCGCTTAATTCAAGCCATTCTAACAAGACTTTTTGATCGTCATATCGCGTATGCCGAATAAATATATCTTGGTTTATATTAGCCTTAAACTCCTTCATTGCTTCTTTCAATTTCTTCTTAAATCTCCAAGAATTGTCTCTTATATACTTTAGATCACGAGTAATGGTACTTTTATTTACTCCAAGTATGTCAGCTATATGTTTATTCTTAAGCCCCTGGTTCTTCAGCTTAGCCACTCGAGTGCAACGCTCTAACTTTCTTCTTTCTGTTGGAGTAATGTTAAGTAGTTTATTCTTCCTCTTTCTACGTTGGTATAAGACGTCTTTTATACTTTTTGATTTTATTCTCTTTAAACATATCTGCTCACTATATTGAATTCCTTTTTCACCGAGATTGCGTATCATCCAATTAATTCCTGGTACTTTTGTTTTACCTGCAGGTTTGCAGGTAAACAATAATTCTTTCTGATCTAATGGTTCCAAAAACAGTTGATTAATTTCCTCAGCATGTTTTAGCTCTTCATCTACTGAGGCTCCATACCAACGACAACGTCTTCTTACTAAGTAAATTAGAGTTTCTCTGTATCCATCTTTTATCCCGTTCTCATTTCTAAGTTTTATCAGTGTCTTAAAATCATCAAATAACTCTAAAGCTATAACTTTCCTTCTTTCATTAACACCCTCATCAGCATCATAGAAACTAGATTGTAACTTCTTTTCATTTTTGTACTTATATTTTTTATGTTCGCTTACTTCCTCTTGTGTATATGGAAATATACAATAGAAATCTTTTATCGTATAATCTGTATCATTAAGTTCAATAACTCTAACGGGAGCTAATGCATTACTATTAAAGGATCCAGGAATACGTATTATTTGTGTTATATTCATTGCTCGTGGATCCATACCATATTTTTCAAACTTCTTATAAAATGTTTTATATATAGATTGATATACGTTAGTCATATGTTTTGAACAGTGCTTAAATGCATATATTATGTACATTCCTCTTCCTGAATCTATTACTGCAGTTGGCTTGAATGGAAGTTTATCTTTTATATGCTCATACATTTTTTCAGCAGTATAGTTTTCGTATTCCTTCATTTTATAGAAATCAAAATCTAGAGCTACAGCATTTAGATGCCAAACATGATCTGAATCTTTTTTTCGGTGTCTGAATGAGTTAATGCTGAAGTATGAGTCTTCCGTCTCATCACCTATGATTTGATTAATCTGCTCATAAAACTCATCATCCTTAAATAAACGATCATAAAAATAATTCTTCTCAGGAAATATTACAAACTCATTGCTAGGATTCCAATTCCTAGTGATTGCAATATGAGCTTTTTCATCAATGCCTGCATGGACTTTTCTCAGAAAATCTAACTCAATCATCTTTTACCTCGTTTTCCTGATCCTCCAGAACCGATAAATCCACTCCATGAGCTTTAAGTTGTTTCATTATGTCTTCAATATTTTCAATAAGTTTGAGCCTGATCAATATTTCGCTTATACTCAATTGACTATCTGATTGCGGAGCAAAGATTAACATATCTAAATCAGGATTTTGCGCTACTGACAATACGCACTCTCTTATGATTGCTGATACTGGCTTACCTTTTTTAGTCAAACTTACTCTTTGCGCTAATTTTTTAACTAGCTGTAGTTCTTCAGCTGTGAAATATACATTCTTCCCTATTCTTTTTTGCTTCTTACCTTTATGTCTGCTCATAACTAGCCTCCTTTCGCAATCGAGTAGGAGGTAACTGATTAATTCAGTTACCGACCTCTCACACCACCGTACGTACGGTTCCGTATACGGCGGTTCAGTATATTTTAACGGA
>NZ_JAQFIQ010000032.1 GCF_029504745.1 Breznakia sp. PF5-3
CCCTTATCCATTCTTGACTCGCCTTATGTGATTCGTATTCCTCGGGTCGGTAGTTTGCACTCCAACTTCCTTCAGATTCCACCTCGCGATGGACACCCTTGTCTTCGGCTACGGGTTAGCGACTACACCCCCCACAGTGGACTTTCACCACTAGATATATGCCATGCCTAGCACACCAAAAAAAGTAAAATCAAAGATTTTACTTTTCGGTTTCCAAAATAGCTATTTCACTATGATATATTTTATAAAATAAATAAATACACAAGCCTAAAGATACCACTTCCGCAATCGGAAAAGCGAACCACACCATATGCACATTTTGGGTTTGTGCAAGTAAATATGCAGCTGGTAATAATACGACAAGTTGTCGTATTACTGAACTAAATAAACTCAACATTCCATGTCCCAAAGCTTGAAAGGTTGTAGATAAGACAATACTCACAGCCGCAAGAACAAAATGAACACTAATGATTCTAAGCCCAATTACACCAATTTTAAGCATCTCTTTTGATGGTGAGAAAAAGCCTAGTAATACATCTGGGAACAATTGAAATAACAATACTCCCAAACTCATAATAACAACTGCATAGATACAACCCAACCGAATTGTCTGGGTAATGCGTTGTTGATTTCTAGCTCCATAGTTATATGAAACAATAGGGATAATTCCATTATTCAAGCCAAAGATAGGCATAAAGATAAACCCTTGTAACTTAATATAAACACCACCAAAAAAAGCAGCTGCACTTTTGGTAAAAGACATCAAGATCTGATTCATACCAAAGGACATAATGGATCCAATTGAAACCATGATAATCGATGGAAAACCAATCCCATAAATTTTACGAATTATATGTAAATCAGGTTTATACTTTCTTAAATTAAAATCTACATCATGATTAAACTTCAAATTAAAAAACAATGCTAGAATAGCAGCAATAATCTGTCCTGTGATTGTCGCAATCGCTGCTCCTTCAATTCCCATAGCTGGAATAAATCCATAACCAAAGATAAACAATGGATCTAGAATAATATTAATAATAGCACCTAAGCCTTGTGTACACATTGTATACAGTGTTCTTCCCGTTGCCTGCAATAATCTTTCAAAGGCAATTTCTAAAAAGATCCCAAAACCAAAAATCGTACATATTTGTAAATACTTTGTTCCTAATTTGGCTATTTCGCTACTTGTATTTTGAATAGAAAAATAGTATTCACTACCAAGCAATCCAAAAACTAAAAACAACAAGGAACTGATAAACATAATAAGAACCCCACTACTAGCTACACGATTCGCTTTATCAAATGACTTTCTCCCTAGATACCTAGATAGTAAAGCATTGATTCCAACCCCTGTACCAGTAGCGATGGCAATCATCAAATTTTGAATTGGATATGCCAAAGACACCGCTGTTAATGCATCTTCACTAATCTGTGCCACAAACGCACTATCCACAATATTGTAAAGTGCCTGAATCAACATCGAGACCATCATTGGTAATGACATAGTAATTAATAAACGGTTAATTGGCATCGTACCCATTTTATTTTCTTGCATATATTCCCCCTATTAAACTACGTTATTATACCAAACACCACTGTGATGTAAACCCTTTTTTCATTTATCTATTTAATCAATAACGTTTTATAGGTGCGATCAATGAGAAACGCTCCAATCGGAGCTGTTAATAGAATCGAGAGTATCGATACTGCTAAGACAACTTCACCACAAGCCAATCCCATACTAAGGGGCAAAGCACCAATCGCTGCTTGGACTGTTGCTTTTGGTGCATAGGCAATCATGGTAAACAAGCGCTCATTTTTCTTTAATGGTGTTTTCACAAGACAAAGCATTACGCCAACCATTCTAAACATCAAGCCAAAGGCTAAAACAAGAATAACTGCAAACCCAATAATTTCAAGATAAGAAATATCAATCTTCGTTCCTACCAAAACAAAAAGCAATATTTCTGCACCACTCCAAAGACGGCTATAACGTACTTCTAAACGGTTTGCTAATGATGGATAATACTGATGCATTGCCAATCCCATCGCCATAATTGCTAATAACGAAGACATTGGAACATACATTTGAATTACTTCTTGTACTTCCAACAAAATAAAGGAAATACTAAGCATTATAAGTACTTTCCATGAATCACGAAGATGGAAACATTTACATAACTTCACCAAAAGATATCCAACTATTAATCCAGTGATGATCCCAACAACAATAGAAATTGGTACTCTTACAAAATCCAAAACATCCATACTACCACTCTTCAACAAAGATGTGAATGCCGTAAACATTACAATTACAAATACATCATCCACCGATGCTCCAGCCATAATCATCTGAGGAATACCTTGTTTTACCCCATATCCTTCTTTCATAAGCTTCAACATCCGTGGCACAATAACAGCAGGTGAAACAGCTGCCAATACTGCACCTAGCACTGCCGATTCTAAAATACTAAGTCCCAACAAGGTTGGACCAATGATGATAACTCCTAAGATTTCAAAACAAGCAGGAACAAAACACATCAAAAGCGCTGGTCTTCCAACTTTTTTTAATTCCTTGATATCTAATGATAATCCTGCTCTCGTTAAAATCACAACCAAGGCAAACTGACGTAATTCATCTGAAATCTTTAAAACCTGTCCATCGATGATATCTAAAACATAGGGACCTAATATAACTCCTGCGATCATCATTCCAACTAGTCCTGGTAGTTTTAATTTTTGAAAAATAGAACTTAATAACATACCAAATAAAAATATCCATGCGAAACTTATAAACATATTGTACCTCCAATAAAAAAAGCTAATGTCCTACACTAAAAAGTATAGAAATCATCAGCTTTCGCGGTTTAGATAAATATCTAGGGAGATTTCATTCCCTGTTATTTAGTATACACCTTTTTTATTTTTTGTCCAATGGTTTCCGCTTATAAACAAGAAACCCTAATGAGCCAACAACCAATCCTACCCAAAGCATATAATTTGTATAATCCCCTGTAGCAATACTATTGGCAATATTTGAAATCATACTACCTGCTTTATCTGGTTTTTTATTTACATCATTTTTCACAAGCTTATCGTTTGTTACTGTATAACTCAACTTAAATGTTTTAATATCTTTGATTGATAGTTCATATGTCTTATCACTTTTCTTATAATCTTTTGGTGCTTTTACTTCTTTAAGTTCATAATCACCAGCTTTGATTTTTTCATACGTGATTTCTCCATCTTCATCACTCACTTGATTATCCCCAACAGCAGTACCATTTTTTGAAAGCATAAACTCTGCCCCTTGCAAGCGTTTATTATCTTTCTCATCTTCTTTGATAATTGTTAAATCATAATAAGGTTGTAACCCTAGATTTTGATCAGATACACTTACATTCGCTGCAATTGAAATCTTATCACTTAATATCGTATCTTCATGGAAGATGGATACATCATTATTAGCAATACCTCGTGTTGTTGAAACAAACTTAGGCGCACATTTTAAATATTCTTCATATTCTTCATTGATGCTTATTTGAACATAGTATTCACCAGGATCAACCTCTGTAAAGATAAATCCTCCATCACTTTCAATATCAGCTTCATCAATAACTGTATGTGTATTATCCAATAATTCTACTTTTAAGATTTGAATATCATTATCATCTACATTATCACTGAATACTTGATCACCTGCATTAGCATTGTATACACTATCATAATCTAAATCATAGAAGATAGAACCTGAAATTGTTTGGTTTGATTGATACATACCAAGATCATTATTCATATCGTTTACACCACTTTTAAATTCCAACACACCACTTTCCCATACACCTTCATCTTCATTGAGGGTGAATATGTTACCATCTGGTGAAGTCCCTTTTGGTGACACAAAATATCCTGTCTTTGGTGTTGCAACCATCTTATATTTTCCAGGTTTTATTTGATACATTGCATATCTTCCACTTGTATTTGTTGACGCTGTATATTTCTCAGTCGTTTCTTTTTCATCATTATCAAGACGAATAAGTGTCATTTCATAATTACTAATGCCTTTTTCATTCGCATCGTATTGACCATTGGCATTTTCATCATTCCATACAAGATCTCCAATATTCAATATACGGTAGAATCCAGCATCAACATTGATACGTTTTTCACCTTCAGCAATTACAACATCTGCTGCTGCTTTTTCTTTTGTATCATCCCAATCAACAAAATCATTGTTTACATCATCACTACCAACATTTGGTTTAGACAAATAATATTGAGGACCCATAAATTCTAATTCCACTGTATATTTTCCAGGGAATAAACCTGTAAATTCATAATGCCCATCCATACCAGTTATCGTTTCAGCGACAATATCACCTTTCGCATCAAGTAGTTTTACTGGTACATTCTTAAACAATGGTTCATCTACATCTTTCATGTCATTTCCATTTGTATCTTCCCAAGCTACTCCTGATATTTGTGCATTTGCTTCATATGTCGATGAATAAATTCCTGACTTATATGGTTCTCCAGGAATAATATACGTTCCTGTATCTAACTTTCCACCATATGCAACACTATTCCATGCCACTTTTACTTTATTCGTTGGTTTTGGCATTTTCATTTTCACGATAAATTCAATAGATTCACTTTGATCTAAGTTTTTAATATCTATACGCAAAGCATTAGCATCACGATAACTAGCATCATTAGCACTACCATTAAAGTTTACCCATGTATTATAATCGGTTGTAAAATCAGTTAGATCATCTGCATTTTTATCATATACAGCATCTTCACTAAATGCATATTCAACACTGGCTCCACTACTTGTAGTATAAGAGAGTGATAAAAATTCAGGTACTAGAGTAGAATTCTTTGGTGTATCTGTTACAACTAAAGAATCTGATAATTCTGGTAACATATCAATGATTCTTAATTGGGCAAATTTTGAACTACTATTATTCTTAACACTAATTTTATAATATACTTCTTGGTTTGTAAGACTATTCCAATCTGCTTCTGTTAGATTAATATTATTTGCGTAGTCAACACCATTTAACGATGCTTCTTTACTCACTTCAAGATCTACATGCTGTAAGAAGTTTACTGTTTGATATCTACTACCATGAGAATCAACAGGCACTGTCCCTACTGTTTCTATATTAGTTGGATATGTTGTATGTACATATTTTTGATTTTCATTTTCAGAAGCAAAATATGCATAATAAGTTGCACTAGTTCCACTTTTTGCTACTGCTGTAATACGTACCGCATATTGATTGTTGTAGTAACTTCTAGGAATATCGCGATTATAATGCACAATAACAAGTGTTCTTCCACCCGAAATCGATCTCGTTTCAAACGTTGCATCTGGTGCATTGTTTGGATTTACCAATTCTACTTTTTTAAAATCAACATTAGATGGTAAGATGAAATATCCAGCTCCTGAAAGTAAATCTCCACTTCCATCTACATTATTCATATTGATTGTATATGTGAATGTATCGCCGATTGCTGGATTTCTTGGACTATACATAGAATCCCAATCATTTGATAGTAGTGGATTCGATAATCCCAACCCTGCTCCACGTTCAATATAAGTTGTCGTAAATGTACGAACATTTTTATCATCTTCTTCTTTTATATCTGTAAAACTTGTAGCCCCAACATCCTTTTGTTTTCCATAAATACGCAATGTGTTGGTAAGACCATCATTTAACCCTTCGGTTTTATTTTGAATTCCTAATAATGTATCAGCTTCCATTGTAATTACTACTTTTCCTGCTTCAATAGGAATCTCACTTGAACCATTATAATTAAAATCATATTTTACTTTGGTTACATATTCATCTGCTTCTAAATTTAAATCACTGATATTTATTTGACCACTTGCTGTATATTGTGAACTTACGGCTTTCCAACTTGTGTGTTTATTGGTTTGGTAAGATACTTTGGTTTTCACAACTTCTTTTAAAGAAGGATTTACACTTGTTTTAGCGTTCCAACTTATTTTAGCGAATCTTAAAGCATCAAAATATTCACTTTCATTTGCTAATGGATCATCTACTAAATAAACATCTTTCAGATCAGCTTCTGGACGTAATTCTAACTCATAAATCACTTTTTGTCCTGATTCACGAATAACCGTTGAAGATCCTTCTTTTCTAAAGAATACAGTTCCATCAGAAGCCGTTCCAGACCCTAATGGATATACAATATCTTTTACTTCTCCCTTTTCCACTACTGGTGTTCCTACACCATCTCTTACTCCTGTATACGTAACTTTAATAATTCTTTCATCTTCTGCTTCTACAAAATCATATTTATAATTCAATACGATTGTCTGTACTGTTCCAATGGTTTGAAGTACACCAATTGGTACTTCAATATATTTTCCATTACTATCATTTTGAATTGGATAATTTGTCCCATTATACATTGCACTGTATAAAATAATATCCTCAGGTAAATCTATTCGCACACTTGCATTTACATGATCCAATCCTCCAACTCGTAATTCTGGTGTTAAATCAATCGTTGCAGTATGTACAACATGTGCCCATTTATCTTCTTTTCTAAGCGATAAAATTGGTGTTTGTTGTTCTTTTACTTCCAACGTTACACTAGAACTAAGTGGCTGATTTACATTCGCATTATTTGCACTTACTTTTAATACAGGTGTAAACGTACGTAATGCAACATCCGTTGGATATTTACCTGCTTTATACGCCATTTCAAAATCCATTAAAAATAGCTTCGCTACCCGAATATCTGCATTCCCACTAATCGTTATTGTTTGCCCTGTTTGGGTAATCGTAAACGCACTACTGGTTGGCATTTTTTTAATTTCTACACTCTCTGGAATATCAAATGATAGATTCAAATTTTGAATTCCATTTTGATTTTCTAACTCTTCACTAATAGCTACACTATTAATCTGTAATTGTAAAACAAATGTCTCTCCAGGTTGTACAATCGTTTTATCAAATTTTACTTGTGTATCAACATTTGCAATCTTTTCCGTTCTTGTTTGACCTTCTTGCGAGAAAGCTGGTGTGACCATCTGTGCAATCACGATAAACAAACTTGCAAGAAATACATAAATTCTTTTTTTATTCTTTTTCATATTCAACGCTCCTCAACGTTTAGACAGAAATTTTTGGCAATTCGTTCATTTATTTTTTAAGTTCGACAATGTCGAACATTTTATCTATTATTTCATCAAGAAAAAAGAGCATACGCTCTTTAGTTTAACCATGTTTCAATATCATTTTCCAACTTCTTTTTAAAGTCACTTGTAATATCATACCAGTGAACTGGCAGTTGATTATGAAACCATGTATATTGTCGTTTCGCAAAATTACGAGTATGCTTTTGAATCAGTGCTACGGTATCTTCAAAAGAAACTTCCTTTTTATAATACCCTAACCATTCTTTATAACCGATTCCCTGCATACTTTGTAAATTGAAATCTGCTTCTGAAGTAATGAGATTCATAACTTCTTGCTCTAATCCTTGATCCATCATCTTTAACACTCGCTCATTGATTCGCTCATAGAGGAGTGGTCGATCCATTGTTAGACCAACAATCCAAGCGTCATAGAGTAAAGTGTGTTCTTGCTTTGCAATTACATCACTTTTCTTATGCCCTAGATGATTCATCATTAAAGCTCGTTTTACTCGCTTACGATTATTTGGATGTAAATCCTTAGCAGCATCTTCATCAACCTCACATAACTTCTCATATAAGGTATCATTGCTTAATTGCTCTAACGCTTTATCATAATCTTCATCGATTTCTTCATCATGAAATATATAATCATATAATAAGGATTTAATGTACAATCCTGTTCCACCACAAATGATTGGTAGCTTTCCTTTTGCCAATATTTCATCGATACAAACTCTTGCCTTTTCTTGAAATATCTTCACATTATACTCTTCTTTATATGAAATCATATCAACTAAATAATGTTTAATCCCCTGCATTTCTTCAGGTAGTATCTTAGCACTACCAATGGTAAGTTCTTTATAACATTGATATGCATCTCCACTGATAATTTCACCATTATACCGCTTTGCCAAATCAATGCTTAATCCCGTTTTTCCAACTCCAGTTGGACCTACTATAACAAGTACTTTTTTCATTACTTAACTCTTAAAAAATCCTTTTCTAATTCTTTTAGTGTCAATTCAATCAATGTAGGTCGTCCATGAGGACAGTGGAATGGTTGTTCACATTTCCTTAAATCTTCAAGAACTTGTTTCATCTCTTCCATATTTAATGTGCGATTAAAACGAATAGAAGAATGACATGCCATAGAAGCAAGTGCATGTTTACGAAGTTGTTCAATATTAATCTCTTCATTTTTTAAATATAAATCAATCATATCTTGAATAAACTTTTCTTCTTCTACATCACTTACCCAAATCGGCAATGAGCGAACTACAAACGCATTGTCACCAAATACTTCTAGATGAATACCAATTTGATTCAATAAAGCATTCATATCATCTACTTGTTGAACCGCTTGCATAGTTGATTCAATTGTTAAAGGAACTAATAAATCTTGTTTATCTTTTACACCTCGTAATAAAGCTTTTTGAATTTGTTCATAATGATAACGTTCTTGAGCAGCATGTTGATCAATGATATATAGACCTTCATCACCTTGGGCTAGAATATAACACTTATGTAATTGTGCAAGAACAAACATATTTGGAAAAGAAGGATTGATTGCTTCTTCTACAATCTCTTCTACTGTTTCTAGCACTTCTTCTACTTCCACTTCTGCTGGTTTCACTTCTTCTTTTATTGTTTCAATTACTTCATTACTTACTTCTTCAACCGGATCTACATCCGTTTTAACATATGGTCGAAAGCTTTCATTTACTTCCTTATGAAGTTTTTGTGGAGTAATCGTATCACTTTGTTGGTATTGAAAATCAAAGCTTGGTGTATCTACCTTTTCAAAACGTTCTTGACGAACTACTTTATTTACTTCAAGTTTTTCACGCAATGCTTCACCTAACGATTCTTTAATTAAATATTCCAACTGTTTTTCTTTTGATAAACGAATCTCCCATTTACTTGGATGTACATTTACATCAACCAATTGAGGATCCATTTGAATATTTAAAACGGCGATAGGATAACGATCATTTGGAATATATGGCGCATATGCATCTGTAATCGCTTTTTGTAAGCGATAAGAGCGAATCATTCGATTGTTCACAAACAACAACATATAGTACTTTGTCGCCCTTGTATGTGAAGGTTGTACAATATACCCATGTAACTTATAATCTTGATCATCAGCATTTACTTCAATGGCAGCTTTGGCAATATCACGTCCATAAATATTCATTATCACTTCTTGCGTATTTCCATTTCCACTACTCATAAACGATCTTTTTTCATCATTCATTAAAGTAAAAGAAATATTTGGATATGCCAATGCAAATTTTTGCACAACATCACTGATTAATGAATATTCATATTGTGCTGTTTTTAAATGCTTAAACCGTGCTGGTGTTCTTTGAAATAAATTTTTCACAATGATTTGAGTTCCTTTAGGAGTACCTATTGGTCCTGCTTTCACTAGCTTTCCATAATCAATTTCCACAAGTGTCGCTTCCTCACCATTGTTTGTCTTCAACTCTACATGAGCAACTGATGCAATAGAAGGTAGTGCTTCACCACGAAATCCCATTGTTGAAATCTTCCAAAGATCTTGAACATCTTTAATCTTACTTGTTGCATGACGTTCAAAAGCAAGCGTTGCATCAGCAGCACTCATCCCATCACCATTGTCAATAACCATCATCTGCTCAATACCACCTTGCTTTGTTTGAATCTCAATCACTGTTGCGTTCGCATCGATTGCATTTTCCACAAGCTCTTTGATAACACCAACGGGTCTTTCAACTACTTCACCAGCCGCAATCATATTGGTTAAATGGGGATCTAAGCGCTGAATTTTACTCATAATAACACCTCATTTCTTATTGTTTCTTCAATTCATTTAAAAAATTCAATGCCTCTAAAGGCGTCATTTGATCAACATTAGCTTGATCTAATAAATTTACAATTGCTTTCGCATGCGTATCTTCTTTTTGAATATTCTCACGCATCTCCACATGTAAATCAACTTCTTCTTTTTGCACATTCGCAAGAATTTGCTGTGCTCTATCCAATACTGCTGAAGGTAGTTTTGCTAAACGGGCAACATTCACTCCATAAGATTTATCAGCTCTTCCTTCTTTAATCTTATAAAGGAAGATGACTTCATCATCTACTTCTTCAACATCTACTGTTAAATTCTTAATTCCGCTATATTTATCTTCCAATGCTGTTAACTCATGATAATGTGTAGAAAACAACGTCTTTGCTTTGGTATGTTCATGGATATATTCCAACATTGCATATGCCAATGACATTCCATCATATGTTGATGTTCCTCGACCAATCTCATCAAATAAAATTAAGGAATTATCCGTAGCGTTCTGTAATGCATAATTTGCTTCCATCATTTCCACCATAAAGGTTGAATGACCACTCATAATATCATCACTAGCTCCAATTCTTGTGAAGATTTTATCGAAAATTGGTAACTCACATGTCTGAGCAGGAACAAAACATCCAATTTGTGCCATGATGACGGTCAATGCTACCTGTCGCATATATGTCGATTTACCACCCATATTCGGTCCTGTAATAATCATGATTTGATCTTCTTCTCGCATTTCTAAATCATTCGCTACATACCTTTTTTCTTTCATTGTCTTATCTAAGATAGGATGACGATTTTCCACTAGTTTCACCTCATGTGCTTTGGTAAAGACAGGACGTATATAACCATTTTCACTTGCTACAACACTCATTGCATACAACGCATCAATGCAAGAAATAGCCTTTGCTAACTCATGCAATTTAGGTAAGTAGATACGAATCATTTCTAATAATTGCTGATATAATTCATTCTCTAAACGAACTGCCTTTTCCTCAGAGTGTAAAATCATATCTTCTTTTTCTTTTAACTCAGCCGTAATAAAACGCTCTGCATTCGCCAACGTTTGCTTTCGCTCATATCCAAATTCATCTTTAATCTTATTTAAATTTCCACTACGTACTTCAATATAATATCCAAAGATTCGATTATATCCTATCTTCAAAGATGTTACACCTGTACGTTCTCGCTCTTTTGCTTCAAGATCTAAAATAAACTTTTTCCCAGAATTCTTAATTGTTCGATATTCATCCAATTCTTTATGATATCCATCAACAAAAACTCCACCATCTTTAACATTTACAGGTGGTTCTTCCACAAGAATTCCATCTAACTTTTCAAACAAATCATGACATACATCCACAGTTGCAAACTCTTTATATGCTCCACAGTCTTTAAAAATATCCATGACCATCGGTGCATAACGCAGAGTAGAAATAAGCCTTAAAATATCTCTAGGATTTGCATTTCCATAAGCTATTTTAGCACTTAAGCGTTCCATATCATAAATGTTTGTTAAACATTCTTTTAACTCATCTTTCAATAAAAAGTTAAAGTTTAAAAATTCAATTGCATCCAATCGTTGATTAATCTTAGCTTCATTAATTAATGGATACGTTATCCATTTCTTTAACGTTCTACTTCCCATACTTGTTTTCGTATGATCCATAAAACTCCACAACGTTTGAGACTTTGAATTCGTTCTTACGGGTTGAATCAATTCTAAATTTAATTTTGTAGAGTAATCCATCTGTAAGAACAATTCATCTTGAATAAGTTCTACCCTTCCTAGATGCGACATATGACGTTTTTGTGTATTATCTAAATAATTACTTAAAATAGCAAATCCTGTTTTTATATGCTCATCATCAATACCTTCAATTAAATCAAAATATTCTTTCTTCAATACAATATTATTTTCATTTGATATTGTAATCGCACCCAAATTTTCAATCATCTTGATTGCCTTCTTATCAAAAAATTCCTGTACTACCACTTCACGTACATTCATCGATAACAATGTTTTTTGGAGGGATTGCAAGCTACGATCAATCGTTTTAGCACTCACCTCACCACAAGTCATTTCACAAAAGGTAACAGCAAACCCATACTTAAAATCATAAACCGATGCAATATACGCATTATCCATTGCATCATTGGCTTCTTCCATGATTGTTCCAGGCGTTACGATCTTCACCACATCACGCTTTACTATCTTTCCAGCACTAGCATCTTCCATCTGTTCAACAATCGCAACCTTATACCCTTTTTGTGTCAGTCTTTGAATATAACCTGTTGCAGCATGGTATGGAATTCCACACATCGGAATCCGCTCTTCCACCCCAGCATTCCTACCAGTAAGAACCAAATCCAATTCATTTGACGCCGTCTTTGCATCATCAAAAAACATCTCATAAAAATCCCCTAAGCGATAAAAAACAATACAATCCTGTAAGTTTTTCTTCACCTCTAAATATTGCTGCATCATCGGTGTATATTTCTTTTCTGACATAACTTCTCCTTCTTCTATAACTATCATATTATACCATAAATATTGCTATCCCTCTGGCACAAAAAGAAAAAGAGTATTACTCTTTTCCTTGATAATTATTAATTAAATCCCAAAGCTTTTCAGCCGCTTTTTCATCTACTGTACTTTTCATATCATCATCATTTTTTGAACTCTCATAACCAATCGTTCCATCTTGATAAATAAAGTACGTATCCATTTCTCCATCTCTTTGAATATAAATAGCAACAAAATCCGTAGTTGTTTCTTCAAAGTCATCTTTAAACTCTAAGCCATCCAAATCTTCAACAAACTTTTCATAATCATTTTCATCTACTGGAATCGATTCCATCGATCCACTATCATCTACGGCTCGATTAATTGCCATACCTTCAATATCATCCACATTCACACTACTAGAACCACATCCAACTAAACCAATAAACAATAATCCTATTATTAGCTTTTTCATAAGTTCTCCTTCCTTGGTATTTTTCTAAATTGTATCATACCATTTTATATAATAGAAAGAATTGCTATGAATAAACATATTAAAAACCTCATAAGTTTAATTTTTTCCTTATGAGGTTTCTTTACTTCAATATTAATTATTCATATCTTTGAAATCTTTAAAGTCTGGGAAATCAATATCTTTATTCTTAAAGCTATCATACTTAATGTTAGCTGCCATTGATACTTCTCCCTTTTCTCCAAGATATTCCATTGTTACTTTAAATGTAATATCTTGTTCTTTAATATAACCATCTTTATTGATTACATACTTAATTTTATAATTTTTGATATCCATATTCTCTTCATCAAATGAACTACTTCCCATCGTATCTTCCATTTGTTCCATTACCAATTCTTTAATTTCATCATCTTTTAATTCAATTGTAACAATTTTATCATCACCATCTTTTTTCATTTTAATACTATCAATTTGTTCTTCCACTAATAGTGCAAGATTTGTTTGCTCTTGCAATGAATCTAATTCTGTAAATTCTGAATCATCCATCTTCACTTTATATCCTGACATTTCCATATATACATTTCCATCTTTAATATAAACGGTTGCCTTTTGATTTGTCTTTGACATTGTCATGTCCAATTCCATCATACCTTCTAATTTATCCATATCACCTAAATTATTAAAGATAAAATCATAATTCATTGTAATCTCTTCACTCTCATCATCAACTTCAGCTTTCATTTCAAGTTCCATTGTTCCAGCATTTGAATCTGCTTCATTTGTTTTCTTCATTGCTGTCTCTAATTCTTTAATCATGTCTTTTTTGCTTACTTTTTCTCCATCTCCTGAAGAACCAGAACACCCTACCATTCCAACTAAGCAAATAACTGCTAATGCCAAACTCATTATTCTCTTTTTCATAATCTCCTCCTATTGGTTTTTATACCTTTTCTTTCAAGACATCTTTCTTTTTTTACGTCTTTCACCAATAACACACGATTCAATTACAAAAAGTTTCAACAAGTTTTATTTTTTTAATAATTTTAATTAATCAAGTTTTTTATAAATAATGCCTAATCGAGTAGGAGGTAACTGATTAATTCAGTTACCGACCTCTCACACCACCGTACGCTCTCAACTTACACGGTTAATTTTACACTCCCAAAGTTAAATTAGAAAGTGTCTACGTTTAAGTTGTCCACTTTCTTGACATAGTACCACTTTGCTCATTGCGCATTACCGCAACTTCTTAACTACTACGACGCTTGCTGACTTCTCACTATTCGTTGTTACTACGATATTTCTATCGCTAGTGAGACCTCCTAGGGTAAGGTCATATATCTTTCTTACCATGTACCCGCCACATTTACATTTCAAGCACTCTTTAGCCTATTGGAACTTCGGATCGTTTGGCACCCTTATCCATTCTTGACTCGCCTTATGTGATTCGTATTCCTCGGGTCGGTAGTTTGCACTCCAACTTCCTTCAGATTCCACCTCGCGATGGACACCCTTGTCTTCGGCTACGGGTTAGCGACTACACCCCCCACAGTGGACTTTCACCACTAGATATATGCCATGCCTAGCACACCAAAAACAGGCAATATTTAAGAAAATATTGCCTGTATCTTATTTTCCCTTCTTCCTAACCTTCTTCACAATCACAATTCCAAGTGTTAATCCCAATGCACCACCAATTATACTTGCTACTTTTATATTCATTATTTTGTAAGGTATATTACACCTAAGTAATATGTTCCTTTCAAATCTTCATTTCCTGTTTTCTCAATTACTTTCTTAGCGATAGCATAGAACTCATCATCACTAATATTATAGTTTGTACGAAGCATCGTTGATCCTTTTTCATTGTATTCTTTAACTAATTGATCCACGATTTCATCCGTGCTATAAAATTTATCATTGTAATGATAGTATTCTTTATCTTCACTTGTAGCAACATATTTTGATAATTCTGAATTCATAATATATAAATCATCTTCTACCAATACTTTGTTTGCTAAAGAATCTGGGATATTAAATAATGCATTTACAATAAATTCATTATCATTGTTTGTTACATCTAATGATAACCATTCATCATCAATCTTCACTCTATTCCATGCATGAGGAAGTGTACCATCTAAGTTTCCTGTAACAACGATACTTTCCAATCCTGCTTCATCTGCTAATAACTTGAAAGCTGCTGCATAACTAGCACATACCCCTTTGTTGTTGATAAGAATTCCATATGCAGTAAATGAATCATTGTATTTTTCATCTACCTTCTTAAAGTTATTCTTCTCTGCACTCTTAAGTGCATCTGTATCATACTCTGCTGTTGAACAAAGATATTTATTAATCGCTTCTTCTTTTTCCAAATCAGTCATATCATCTTTGATGATTTCTTTCACAACTTCTTTTACTTTTTCTTGAACTTCTTTTTGTTTTGAACGTTGTGTGCTTGCATCATCATCATAGATAATTGTTACATTGTTATTTTTCGCATCATAACGAATTCCTTTGACACCTAATACAAGTGGATTTTGATACAATGCTTCATACCAAGCATCCAATAGATATTCCTTATCTGATGCTTCTTTGAATTCATCTAAATTCACAGTTGTATTTCCATTCAACATTTGAATTGCCAAATACTCTGATAATGCATTGGAAGCAAATACATCATATTTTTCATCACGTACTTCTTCTGCAACTTCTTCACTCTCTTCTGTTTTACCATCCAGATTTGAATCCTTGTTTACCGTACCTGTCTTATCTCTTAATCCATCTTGACGTTTCTTTAATTCTTTCAATTCTTTCTTGTAACTATCTTTATCATAGTTTTGAACTTCTGCATACCCCTTAATTGGTGTACCCTCAACATTGAATTGAATAGATAATACTGGAACTGTTTTTACTTCTTCCAAAATCATTTTTCCATTTTCATCCAAAACAGCTTTCCCATCATCATCTGCTTTATAGTAATGAACTGTTGTACGTGTTTCTTTCACATTCTTGATATCATAAGTTACCAATTTTTGTGTAACTTTTCCATCTCCCATTCTCACCCATACGTGTGATGATAATAGGTTAATTTCTTTATCTACAGTTGTTTTTGCCTTGTCATTATAACTAGGTCTAATGCCACCTTCGTTCATGTAAGTCGCAGCATCCACTGGTGTTTGTTTAGCAGCTACCTTTTTATCAATAAAGTTACTTACTTTTGAAGTCCCTTTTTTACTTACTGCAATAACCCCAATGTATTTATTCTTCTCTTTATCATAGTCACTTTCTGGATCATAAGTAGATTCTTTCACGAATTGTTCTTTATCTATCTCACCATCTTTTAGTTTCTTCTTTAGTTCATTATAATATTCATCTTCACCACCACCGAATGAAATTCTAAAGTTACGATTATTTTTCGATGGATCTTTTTCATTTACATCTTTCCATACTGTTTCTGTTGTTGTATCGATAATAGAAATATATGGTCTTGATTCTGGATTTTCAATATTTTCATCAAAAGAGAAAATAATGTATTCTTCAGCACCTTTTACTTTATCCCACTCAAGGGTTGCAAAACCATCTTCTGAAATATAGAATTGTACATTTGGTGCGCCATTAATTTCGGTTTTAATACTAAAAACCGTTACTTGAGGTTTCTCAAATTTTTCACCAGTCTCTAAATCATAATGTTGAACTAAATAATATTGTTGAGCATTTCCCCAATCCGCATATTCTCCTTGATCATTTAATTTTCCACCAAATTCTTTATCAGGAATCGCATACTTCGCTTCTCTTGCTGGTGTTACACTTAACGTTGATAATTCCCCTTCTTTTTCACTCTTATCAAGTATCCACTGTGCTCCTACTTCTTTTGTAAGATCTGAATCTGAATATACTTCTACTAATTCAGTCCATTTTTTTACTCCCATGTCTGCAAATTTTTGATTATCAATTTTATACTTAAAAGCATGGTCTCTTTCTAAATCATACATTGGATCTGTATAATCATACTTTTCTTCTTGTGCATATTTTGCTTTGATATCCGCTGTGACATCTTTATTTGAAGTTTGCTTCTCTTTTTCACCTTCACCACCACAACCACTGATTAAAATCACAATTGCAAATAATCCTGTTACTACTCGTTTACTCAATTTCTTTATTTCTCTTTTCATTTTCTCCTCCGTATGCCCTCTTTTATTTTGACACTAGTTCTCTTTAAAACGTTCCCTTATTTCACAAATTTCACTAAAAATGTAATGAAATCCTCTTGTGTCATATTCTCTGTCTTAATCGAATACAATTTACCTTCATCAATATATTTGGCAACAAACTCTTCATTTACTTTATTATAACGAAGTGCTAATTCTTGCTTATCGATTGTAGAGTTTGTATTTAATGTACCCTCATCTTCCTTTTCATAGGTTACATAAATACGTTCATCGCCTTTCGTGTATTCATTCACTACTTTCACATTTGTAAGTTGCTCACCATCATATAAACATTCAATTTTGGTTTGAGAATTTGTAAAACCTTTTGGTACCTCAATCGTAATGATTTCCCCATAAAATTCTTTCACATCCGCATCACTACCAGCTTTTGTTATATAGCTTTTTAAATCACTAGATAAATCGTTATCACTAATTGAATGCGTTGCAAAGTTCAATTCTCCATTTTCAAGTTTGACCTTATCTACCATTTTTCCTGCCTGTAATTCGGTTTTAATCAATTCACCCGATGATCCACCTTGGCTTAAGATTCCAATGGCTAAAATCACTGCCGCCATTCCTCCAAGTAATGAAAAAATAACTGGGCGTCTGAAAAATCCAACTTTTTTCTTTTCTGCTTGTTTTTCTTGTTCCTCTTTCATCAAGAGCGACGTTTCTGTAATCAGCTCTTTGGGAACTTCGATTTCATCATATGCTTCTTTGTACTTATCAAGCATCTAAATCACGCTCCATTCTTTTTTTCAGATTTTCTCGTGCTCGCGATAACCTTGTCTTTATTGTAGATTCATTAGTGTCCAACAGCTTTGCAATATCCGCAATGGAGTACTGTTCATAATAAAATAAATGTATTACAACTTTGTACTTCTCATCCAGCTCTTGTACATAATAGAATACTTCATGATGTGTTGGATCCTCAAAGGGAATCTCAACCACCAATTCCTGCTTATTCGCATTGTAACGATTTTTAAAAAAGTCTTTACAACAATTAATCGTTACTCTGATTAACCAGGCTTTCAGATGCTCATCACTTTCAAAATCCTTCTGATATTTTACTAAGCGTAAGAATACTTCTTGAAAAATATCCTTTGCATCATCGGGATTTTTTACTTGTGACATTGCAACTTTATACACGGTATTCGCATGCAGCTCTAAAATTTTGTCACAGTCCATCTCTTTTCTCATTCCTTTTCCCTCAACTTGTTATCTATTATTTATATGTGGCTCTTTGTATCCCTTCGTAATTCATACGAATGAATGAAAGAAAAAGTTTCATAATAAAAAAGAAGTTTTTTAACTTCCCTTTTACTTCTCTTCCGTTGGTAATTTAAAAACCTGTTCACCATCTTCTTTTGTAAGCATATATTTTCCTCTAGCATAGTGAATAATATACTCTTTATTATTTAAATTTGATTTCTCTTTTTGTAATTTCTCTTTTTGCTTACTTAATTCAGCTTTCTCTTTCTTCGCTTCTGAAATATCCGCTCTTAAAGTGAAAGTCGTGTTTATCTCTTTCACAACTTCCATAATACAATATCCAGAAACTACTATCATTATCAACATAATGATATACCTTGAAGGATTTTTCTTCTTTTCTTTCATATAACCACCATCTACCTTTTATACTAATGCATTATTTAAAAAAACTCAAGGTTTTATAAACCATATAATTCATCACGAACATCTAACAATTCTAGATATGTCATTGTTTTTAATTCTTCTTTCGTATAAGAATTATTAGGCATATTTAAGATTTCATTTACCAATACTTCTAAATCTATTGTTTCTGTTTCCATCATATCCTCCCATTACTTTATACAAGTAATTTCTACTTCTTATCTCTACAATATCGTTATTCTGTTTTCTTTTCAATGAATTTTTCATCCACCACTTCAAACATCAATGTAGCATCATTTTTCGATACTTGTTTTGGGGTATCCAAAACCTTCACGGTCAACTCACGGTTACCAAAAAAAATCGTGATTATATCTCCATACTTTACATCTGTACTAGGTTTTGCTTTTCTACCATTGACGATTACCCGATCTTGATCGGCTAATTCCTTGGATACACTTCTTCTTTTTAAAATTCTTGCAACCTTTAAATATTTATCTAAGCGCATATCTTCTCCTTATAGTTTCTTACATTGGGCAATAAACTCAATGATAATATCTAAATAATCTTTTATTTTCTTTAAACTAACACTAATCTTTTGATTCGTGTATTTAATCTTTAAATCTTTGGAAATCGTTGTCGCCATTTCAAATAACTTCACTCCATCGATTTCATCACTCCAAGCTTTCGTAAAAATAACGCGAACATCTTTTTCATTTTCTTTAAAACTTTCTACATATTCTTCATTCACTAATAAATCTAAACGTTTTTTATCAAATAATAACGCTACAGCTTTGGGAAGTTTTCCATATAAATCTTCCGTTTCCTGTTTCAATGTTTTTAATTCTTGATTATTTTTTACACCATCGATTTGTTGGTATAACGTAATCTTTTCAAAATCTTCTTCTTCAAATTTATGAGGAATGTAAGCATCTACTTTCACATTGGTACGAGCAATTTCAACTTCTTTCTTTACTGGGATTCCCTTGCTTTCAGAAATAGCTTCATTTAGCATTTCCATATACATGTCAATCCCAACTGTATCAATGAATCCTGCTTGTCTAGGACCTAACATTTCTCCTGCTCCACGAATGGTTAAATCACGTAAAGCAATTTGATATCCTGATCCAAGTGCAGCAAACTCTTTCATTGATTTTAATCGTTTGGTAGCAATTTCACTTAATTGCTTATGTGGTGCATACATCAAATATGCATATGCCAAGCGATCACTTCTTCCTACCCGTCCTTTAATTTGATACAACTGACTTAATCCAAAGCGATCTGCATCCTCTACCAAGATGGTGTTCGCATTAGGAATATCTATCCCTGTTTCAATGATTGTTGTACAAACTAAAACATCATATTCTTTGTTCGTAAACTTATACATTACATCTTCAATGTCTTCTTTACTCATCTGCCCATGGGCTACAGCTACACGAATTCCTTTAATTTCATTGAGTAGCTTATTGGCAACATTGTATATTTCTTTTACTTTATTAAACAGATAGAACACTTGCCCATTTCTTGATAATTCACGTTCTATAATCTCTTTGATTAACGATACATCTTTCTCTACAACATATGTTTGAACACTCACCCGATTCATCGGTGGTGTTGTTAGTTGTGAGAGCGAGCGAATACCCACCAACGACATCTGTAATGTCCTTGGAATTGGTGTGGCACTTAAAGATAAAACATCAATGGTATTTTTTAATTCTTTGATTTTTTCTTTATGCTCTACACCAAAACGTTGTTCTTCATCAATAATCAAAAGACCAAGATCTTTAAAGACAATATCTTTGGATAACAAACGATGTGTACCTATCAAAATATCAATCTTACCTTCTTTTAAATCTTTTTTTATCTGGGTTGTTTCTTTTTGAGAAACAAAACGATTTACAACTTTAATCGTAACCGGAAAGTTTCGAAATCTTCTTACTACCGTATTTAAATGTTGCAAACTAAGAATCGTGGTGGGACATAAGAACGCTACCTGTTTATTATCCATGACTGCCTTAAACGCTCCACGTAAAGCAACTTCGGTTTTCCCAAAACCAACATCTCCACAAAGCAAACGATCCATTGGAGCTTCTGATTCCATATCCGCTTTAATCTCTTTAATCGCGGTTGCTTGATCTTTGGTTAATTCATAATCAAAATCTGCTTCAAATGCTCGTTGCATTTCATCATCCTTACGAAAAGCAAACCCTATCTTTTTATCTCGTAAAGCATATAGCTTTACTAAGCGATCTGCTAACTCTTTGATATTCTCACTAACTTTTGCTTTCGTCTTCTCCCAATCCTTAGTACCCAAACGATTTAATTTAGGACTAGCTCCTTCTTTTGATACAAACTTCCTTACCAACCGAAACTGTTCAAGTGGAATAAATAAGATATCATTTCCTTTGTATGCTACCTTTAAATAATCTTTATGAATACCATCTTTTTCTTTATTGATGATTCCTAAATATTGTCCAACACCATATAGTTTATGAACAATGTAATCACCTTTTTCTAAATCTTGATAATGATTTAGTACTTCTGCTCCTTTAAACTTATTATCATATTTTGCTTTATAATGTACAACATCAAAGAGCTCTTTACTCGTATAAACAGCAATTTTCTCTTTATTTGCAATAAACCCTTCAACAAGAGGAAAGCTTATAAATTCTGCCTCTATATCCATCTTTGTATCCATGATTATCTCTTTCTCTAAATCATTTACACTAAGATATATCTTGTATCCTTGATGTAGGTTTTTTATATTCGCTAGTTTTTTATCTAAACTAATGTTCAAGATTGCTAACTCATTGATTCCTGATACAATTGGTTTTCGCATATTTACAAAGGTATGAATATGCATATCCTTTTTAGTAAATTCATAAAACTCAAAAGCAACTGTATAAATTGGTAACAATTCCTGTAAGTTTGACATTTCTTGTATATATGTAATATTTTCTTTAACAACTTTTTGATGATAATCCAAACATTCTTCATAACTACTCAAAACAATAAAATCACTATTACAATAATCTTTAATACTGTAGGTGTGATCTAACAAACTATAATAGTTTTTGAAATGTGGTGTTTTTTGATGTGCTTCTAAGTTTTCAATTTCTTCTTCAACAAGCTCATTATTTTTAAATTTAGAACGCAGTGTATCTGCAATCTTCGTGATATCATGTTGTTCAAACAGGATATCACTTGCACAGATAATCGTTGCTTCATTCATTGTTTTGATTGTTTTCTTGGTTGCAATATCAAAGAAGCGAATGCTATCGATTACATTATCAAAGAATTCGATTCGCAAAGGAAGGTCATAATTCATTGAAAACACATCAATGATTCCTCCTCGGCTAGCAAAGGTAAGTGGTTGATCTACATAGGTAACTCGCTCATAACCACTCTCTACCAACAATTGCTTTAATTCCTCTATTTCAATCTCTTTATCAATTGTTACTTCTATTGCATGTTTTCTAAATACTTCAGGATTTGGTAGAAAACTTGTAAAGGCACTCACGTGGGTAATACAGATTATATCCTCTTCTTGAAGCAAGCGATGTAATACTTCTACCTTATTTGCTGTTACTTCTCCAGAAGCCGCTAAAGCTTCAATACGCATGCTCTCTTCAACGCCAAAAAGCAGCACTTTGTCTTTTATGAGGGGGGTTAAGCTCTCATATAACTTTTGTGCTGTATATAAATTATGTTTCACAATTAGCATCGGTCGCTTTCGCTTTTGATAAGCACTTGCAATCATCATCGTCTCTTCAATCAAAGAAAGATTTCCTAATTGATTGCTTTTGTTATCAAATGCTTGAAATGCTTCATTGTGTGCTAATGTCTTAAAAAGTTGTTCCATAATTACCTCACTTTTTATTAAACTTAGCCATCACTAAATTAAAATCTTCATTTACACTTTCAATCGCTGCTTTTGCGGCATCGACAATTGCTGTTTGGAAAACTCCAAGATCTTCTTTACTTACTTTCCCAAGTACATAATCCACGGTTGGAATAACCGGATCTTTTCCTATTCCTACACGTATTCGTCTAAGTTCTTGAGTTCCTAAATGCTGAAGGATACTCTTCACTCCTTTTTGCCCGCCTGCACTTCCTTGTTCACGCAAACGTAGCTTTCCAACTGGTAAATCTAAATCATCATAAATAACTAAGATATCTTCTATATCGATATTAAAATAATCCACCACTGCTCGTACACTTTCACCAGAGTTATTCATATACGTCTGTGGTTTTAATAAAATTACTTTTTCCCCTTTGATAAACGTTTGGGCATACAATCCTTTAAATTTTTTTTGATCAATATCAACACCCAAGGATTTAGCAATTTCATCCATCACCATAAACCCTGCATTGTGACGAGTTTTCTCATATTGCTTTCCTGGGTTTCCTAAACCTACAATTAATTTCATATACACCTCTTCTATTTAACGTGTTTCTTTCGAACACGTGCAATCTCTTCTTGAATCTGTCGATATTGGACACAGATAATCTCATTGATTTCATCAATGCTAAGATTTTTATTGGCCACAATAGAAATAGAAAGATCACTTTGTACGATAACAGATATCTGTCCTTCGCGTAAACGAATGGAACGAATCAAATCGTAAATAAGTTCTTCTTTCTCTGGTTTTCCAGTATATCTACTAGTGATAATTACTCTTTCTTTGCTAGCCATCTATATCCTTCTTTCTACTCACTACATTTTACTATAGGCTACCTGTTTCTTCAATTTAAAAGGTATCTTTCTTTTTACTAAGTGTAAAAATAACTGCATGTTTTACCATCCAGTTATCTCTAGTGTTTCTATATCTTAATCCTTTTCTACCATTTCTTCAAGTATATTCTATATCTTTTTTTTGCCTTCGTAGTTTTCTTGATACTTAAAAATCTTTTCACCAAAATACAGTGAACATATGCTTCTAATTACTTACAAAATTTATCCATCATACCCCAAAATGAATGATGTATTTCTTTTCTTCAATAGCTTTTTCTATTAACGCAAGCAATTCTTGCTCTTCCTTTGTTTGTGCTGCTTCTTCAACAACCTCATAAAACAATGGTAAAGACCGTGGTGGAATAATTGTTACTCCAGCTCTTGCAAGCGCTGTATTTGGACTATCCAATCGATGCCAGAAAGTATTCATATCCTCAAGCTGATCCGCCCAAAAGCTTACATAATAATCTAATATTCTAATACGTTTATAGTTTTTTGCATCTGCAAAACTATATTCATTATTTCTTCTTACCTTGTCAATAATAGCAAAATCGTTATACAGTTCCATAGATCCTCCTTCATATATCTTAAAAAAGTATCCTTCCCCTTGAACCTGATGTTCACCATTTTCATATATCATTATAGCAAAACATAACCAAATAATATAGATGAATATATATTTATCCTTTTTTTATCGATTTAGAAATACAAAAACACGTATTACATTTCATATAGAACACATAAAAAAGGAGCATACATGCTCCTACTAGCTTATTTATTTACCGAATACCGCAAGGTATACTTTTCTCCATTGATATAACAAATTGTAAATTCAATGGGACGTGTATATTTATCAAACGATGTATTTTCCATAATCAAAGCTGTCGCTTCTTTTTTATGGAAAAGAATGTCTGCATAATCATCATGTATGACTTGTGTATATACTTTTTGGTATACATGATTTAATTCTATTCCAAATTGTTCATAAAATACTCGATAGAGTGATTCATCATTAAATTCATAATCCAATATTCCTTCCAATATCGATGCATTTAAATATGCTTTTTCAATTAGAACCGGATGTTCATCTGCATAACGAAGACGCTCTAAAAGAACCACTTTACTACCAACCGCTACTTTTAAATTCTCGGCTACTTTTGCACTTGCTTCTTCATAGCTAAAATTCAATACTTTGGTTTTCGTCGTGTATCCTTGGGCTTTCATCGTTTCTTTCCAACCTGAAGATATATTCATTGTTTTTTCATAATTAGAACGATTTACAAAGGTTCCTTTTCCTTTAATTCGAAATAAAATACCATTTGTAACCAACTCATCAATTGCTTTTCGAACAGTCATTCTACTCGTTTGGAATTGGGTACAAAACTGATCCTCACTTGAGATAACCATTCCTTGTTGTAATCTTCCATCCCTAATACAATCCATAATATAGTTCTGAATTTTCTTATAGATTGGAATATCCTTTTCTGTCTTTTTCAAAATGCTTCCTCTTTTCATATATACTACTTGTATATATATTTTATAAAATTATTGTTGGTTTTACAAATTTTTATCAATTTATAAGAAAAGAATATGGTTTTCCATATTCTTTTTTATGCTAGAACTAATAGTTCACTTAAACTTGCTACAACTGCAATTACGATAAAAATAAGGAATACTTTACCTATTTTTAAATTCTTTTTATCTAATAAATACCATGCAAATAGCGTTAATGCTAATGGTAATAAACAAGGCATAATACTATCTAAGATTCCTTGGAAAGTAATTTCCATATCACCAGAAACATAAGACCATCCTGATTGGGCAACAACATATTGTGCTGAAATTGCTCCAACAACAATTAACCCAATTAAATTAGCACCTCTAGTGATTGCATCTTTTTTACCACCTGCAAAGATCCAATCTGTTCCATTCATTCCTAATTTATATCCTCTGCTAAACAATAACCATGTACTAGGAACAATTACACCTAACCAAGCTAAACAATAAAATAGTGGTCCTGTTACATTTCCTTCGGCAGCTAATCCCATTGCTATAGAACATAAGATGGGACGTAAGGTACCACCAAACAATGAATCCCCAATCCCTGCAAATGGACCCATTAGTGCTGTTTTGGTACTTTGAATTAAATCGTCAGGGATTGCTTCTCCTTCAGCACGTTTTTCTTCCATTCCTAAAATAATTCCAGGAATAATTGATCCCATAGCTTCTTCGGTATTAAAGAATTGTGTATGTCTTTGTAGTAATGCAATCTTTTCTTCTTCATTATCATATAGCTTATCTGCTACCAATCCAAACATTCTTACAAAAGCAGGTGCCATCATACGTTCCATATTTTGACAACCAAGAGCAAATGTTATCCAGTTTCGATAACATTTACGAATATCTTTTTTATTTAACTTTGCCATAATGACCTCCTAATTTTCTGCTTTCTTTGCCGTAATCTGATAATCCATATATGCCACAAACACTGCCAAAATCGTAACGGCTACAATTGGCATCTTTAACACGGCAATCATGATGAATCCTACCAACACATAAATAAGTTCATGGTTTTGTTTCAATGTATATTTAATCAATAAACCAAATCCTACAGCTGGTAAAATACCTCCTAATACTTGGAATACAGTTCCTAATTGTTCTGGAATTAAAGCAATTAATTTAGGTACATAATCTGCCCCAAAATAACATGCGATAAAGATTGGAATAAAACGTACAATGAATTGTGAAATATTTGAATAAATAGGAATTCTTCTTGCTTGTATAATGTTTCCTTCAGCAATTAGTTTCTCTTGTCTATGAACAAAAACTGCATTGAAAGTTGCAACACTATAAATAGCTGCTACTCCTAATAAACTTAATGGTACTGAAATTGCTACTGCATATTCTGCTGAAGCTCCAGATACCATGGCAAGGGGAATCCCTATATAAGATGCAAAGTTTACATCCCCTGGCACTGACATACCTGGTGTTACCAATCCTACATATAGTGCTTGAATTGCAGCACCAATCATAATACCGTTTGTTATATCTCCTAATATCAAACCAATGATAGCTCCTGCTACAATTGGTCGTCCAATCATATTCCACCCTCCTACAGTACCAAAAAAGAAGGTACCATAAATTGATCCTAAATACCCAAATAAGGCGATCAATAAAGCTTGAATTAATGTCATATCATGTTCTCCTCGTATAATGTGTAGTGTAATCAGTTGGCTTTTCCAACTTGATTGTATTGTTCTTCTAATCTAAGATAATGAAGTGTTCTGGGAATAAG
>NZ_JAQFIQ010000033.1 GCF_029504745.1 Breznakia sp. PF5-3
CAAACTAAAAGGATTATCCCCTGTAGCATACAGAGAACAATCCTCAAGTTTAAGCGCTTAAATAATAACGTGTCCAACTTTATGGGTTCACATCAGTATAGCAGTTCTCTTTTTTATTGATTTTCATTATTTACAGATTTAGGATTTCTTTTTTTGTTGTATCGAATAATTAATAGTGTAATGATGGCAAGAGCACTGTCAAAAAACAAACGTGATTGAGTGTCCCCAACTTCTTTACTTCCTATAAGTTCGATACCATTGATGTCCTTTTGTGTAATCAAGGAAGAAATATCTAAGATGATGAATATTATAAATATAATTATTGCTAGTATACCAAATATCATTCCTTTACTAGGTTCTTCTTTCATAGCACAATACATAGTTCTTATACAGTATATAGCGAATAACAACAAGGCAATCATTTTTAAAGTTCCCATACTTGATTCAATACTTGTTGTGTATCCACTATCTGGATAAAAATATCCAAATAATATATTAAATTGCATTTTATACCCTCCAAACATTTTTAATTATATCATTTTCTTGTGTGCTATGCGAGATGAACCAGTTGACAAATATGCAACTCTCTGCATATAATAGGCACAAGGTGCATATTTTTGGAGGTGTTGTATGGATCAAGAAAGAGCAAGACAAAGGATTTTTATGAATATCTTTTTGTTGGCGAATAAAATGCAGGTTGAGGGAGATAAGTTAGCAGATGATCTAACTTTGAAGCAATGGATGTTGCTGCTTTTGTTGTTTAGAAGGAATAGTAAGGATTGTACGATAAATGAATTGGCTAAGATGATGAGTATCACAAGACAAAGTGCTAAAAAGTTAGTTACCAGTTTATCAGCGACAGGATATTTGGATGTTACAAAATCAGTATTGGATAGTCGTGCTCTTTGTGTGAATCCAACCGATAAAGCAAAATCTTTTTTTAAACAGAATAAAGATATGGGGAATGCCTATCTTAATGAAGTCTTTGTTGATATAAGTGAAGATGAATTACTTATAGTGATGCAAGTATTTGAAAAAATGAAGAAGAATTTAAAGGTTGGTGAGTAAAGAAATGCAAAATTTAAAAGTTACTAGTACAGCTTTTGTTCATAAGGGAGAAATTCCAATTCAATATACAGGCTGGGGAAAGGATATATCACCTGAACTTATTCTAGATAACCTTGATGAAAAGGCAATATCAATTGCTATTATTATGGATGATTTAGATCATCCAATTAGTATGCTTGTCAATCGTGATTATAATCATTGGTTGATTTGGAATATTCCAGCACAAAAGGTAGTACCAGAAAATATTACTCATGGAAAGCAAGTTAAGGAACTTGAAGGTGCTATACAAGGACTTGCTTATGGAAAATATCGCTATGCTGGACCTAAACCACCTAGGTTTTTAAAGAAAGCGCATCGTTATGGATTTCATGTATATGTATTAGATAGGATGTTAGATTTAAAGGCGGAAGTGAAAAAGAAAGAATTTTTAGAGATAATAAAACCGTATGTTCTTCAAACAGGATATCTTGAGGGTTATTATCAGAATAAAAAATAGAACCAGCATTTGCTGGTTTTATTAATTTAAATTGTAGTCTGCAAAACCATGTTGAAGATGGCAGTACCATAAATTTTGATATCATGTCCATTTGGGTTTCGAATTGCAGAAACTTTCACATTACCTTCTTTATTCACTTGTTTTCCTTGATATATATTAAGAAACAATTCATCAATATCAGAATAGATATAATCTAGTGCATATACGCCCATTACTCCAGATGCGGTACCGGTTACAGAATCTTCTTTTGTTTTTGAAAAGGGAGAAGAAAAATGTCTTGCATGAAAAATGTATTTGTCTTTATCGGTTATTGAAAATGGGTGAACAGAACTTTTTGGTATCGCATTTAAAAGGGAAGGGAATTGTTCATTATCAGCTTTCATTTTATCCAATATAGCTTCACTTTTTACAGGGACTAACAAAGTCCATGATCCAGTATTTCCATAAACGATGGGGAGGTCACATAAGTCATTTGTGGATATGTGTAAACTCGCACATAATTGTTCTTTGTTTCCATCAAAAAGTATTGTTTTTGGTTTGGCATGTTGCATTTCTATCGCTTTTGTTTTGTGTTTATAATTGATATCTAATAGGCCTGCTTTTGTTTCAATCTTGAATACATGGTCTTTTTGGAAAGCTTGAGCTAAATAGAAGATTGCTGCCATGGTTGCATGTCCACATAATGGGGTTTCATAACCAGGTGTAAAATAGCGTAAGTAAATGTCCGCTTGTTTTGATTTGCATATAAAAACGCATTCATTGAAGCCTATATCATGAGCGATTTTTTGCATCTCTTCATCACTGTATTGATCACCATCTGGAATTACTCCAGCAGGATTTCCCTGTCCTGGAATAGTGGTGAAAGCATCTATTTGGTAAACGTTAACCTGTTTCATAATATTTCCTCATCTCTTTTTTTGATATAAGAGTATTCTATCATATATTTTTAATTTAAAACTAGGCAAAAGGATTTGAAAGATTGTGAAAAAATGTTAATATTAATAATACAACTGGAATAATATAGGGAATAGAGAAGCATCTCTATTTTTTCATTATTAGGATGATAAAATTAACTTCTAGTTGGCAGTATTTTTGAATAAAAAAATGATATAATAATAGGCAGGTAAGGTGAGCAAATGAAAAACGAAATAATCTCCATTAAAGGGGCCAGAGAGAATAACTTAAAAGATATTAGTCTTGATATACCTAGAAATAAGTTTGTAATTATGACTGGAGTATCAGGTTCAGGAAAAACTTCACTTGCGTTTGACACAATTTATGCAGAGGGTCAACGTCGTTATGTGGAGTCTTTAAGTGCGTATGCACGGCAGTTTTTAGGAAATAGTGAAAAACCAGATGTAGATAGTATTGAAGGATTGTCTCCATCGATTTCTATTGACCAAAAAACAACTAGTAACAATCCAAGATCAACTGTAGGAACGGCTACGGAAATCTATGATTATTTACGGTTGTTGTATGCAAGGGTTGGAGTACCATATTGTCCAAATCATAATGAGCCAATTACATCTCAAACAATTAAACAAATGGTTGATCAAGTGATGGAGTTGGAGGATAAAACACGTATTCAAATTTTAGCACCTGTTGTTCATAACAAGAAGGGTACACATAAAGACTTGTTGGAAAAGCTTTTGAAGGAAGGATATGTCCGTGCTCGTATTGATGGTGAAGTAAAACTGATTGAAGAAGTAGAAGCATTAGAAAAAAATAAGCGTCATGATATTCACGTGGTTGTCGATCGTATTGTAAAGGGAAATGATCGTGGTAGGATTCATGATTCTTTAGAGACGGCATTAAAACTTGGTGATGGATTAGCTGTCGTTACGTTTGGTGATAAAGAGTTGTTGTTTTCTTCAAATTATTCGTGTAAGTATTGTGGCTTTAATGTACCTAAATTAGAACCGCGTTTATTCTCTTTTAATGCACCTTTTGGAGCTTGTGATACTTGTAAAGGGTTGGGGATTACACAACGTGTAGATTTGGATATTTTAATACCTGATCGTAATCTTTCAATTATGCAAGGTGGTATAGTATATTATAAAAATATTCTTCGTAAAGATAATTTAGAGTGGCAGCGTTTTAAGGCGTTGTGCGATCATTATAAAATTGATTTGGATAAACCACTTAAGAAATTCACAAAGAAGGAAATGGATGTTGTTTTGTATGGTAGTAAAGAACCAATTTCATATAAAATGTATTCAAAGTCAGGAAATGTGACGAGCAAAACAGAATTTATTGAAGGTGTTGTAACATTGATTGAAAGACGTTTTATGGAAACGACTTCTTCTTTCTCTAGAGAGTGGTATGCATCGTTTATGATGGAAGATACATGTCCGGATTGTGGTGGTCGTAGATTAAATGAAATTGCCCTTAGTGTCCGCGTGGGTGGTTTAAATATTTATGAATGGACACAGATGAGTATTAAGCAAGCGATTCAGTTTATGAAGGATTTAAAGCTTACTACGCAGGAAAAAGCGATTGCGAATATGATTTTAAAAGAAATTGAAAATCGTTTGGTGTTCTTAAATGATGTAGGATTAAACTATTTAACATTGGATCGCTTAGCAGGAACTTTAAGTGGTGGAGAAGCACAGCGTATTCGTTTGGCAACACAGATTGGATCGCATCTGACTGGTGTTTTATATGTTCTTGATGAACCAAGCATTGGGTTACATCAAAGAGATAATGATCGTCTGATTGATTCACTTAAGAAAATGCGAGATTTAGGAAATACTTTGGTAGTTGTTGAACATGATGAAGAAACAATGCGTCAAAGTGATTATATTGTTGATATTGGCCCTGGAGCAGGAATTCATGGCGGAGAAGTTGTCGCCCATGGAACACTGGAAGAAATCATTGATAATACGGATAGTGTAACGGCGAATTATTTGAGTGGTCGATCAAAGATTGAAATTCCTAAAGAACGCAAAAAGGGTAATGGTAAAAGTATTCAAATTGTCAAAGGTAGTGAAAATAATTTAAAAGATGTGGATGTGAAGTTCCCGCTTGGTACACTTAGCGTTGTTACTGGTGTAAGTGGTAGTGGTAAGAGTAGTTTGGTAAATGAAATATTATCAAAAGGAATTGCTCATTCACTTGGTAGAGTACGTGTAAAGCCAGGAAAATATAAACAAATTAAAGGTGTTAAAAACATTGATAAGATTATTAATATTTCGCAAGATCCAATTGGTAGAACACCAAGAAGTAATCCTGCAACTTATACAAGTGTTTTTGATGATATTCGGGATTTATTTTCTAAGACTCCTGAAGCTAAGATTAGAGGGTATGAAAAAGGTAGATTCTCTTTTAATGTAAAGGGAGGACGTTGTGAAGCTTGTCAAGGGGATGGAATCTTAAGGATTTCGATGCATTTCTTACCAGATGTATATGTACCTTGTGAAGAGTGTGGTGGAAAACGTTATAATGAAGAAACATTACAAGTAACTTATAAAGGTAAAAATATTTATGATGTGTTAGATATGAGTGTGGAAGAAAGTATTGAATTCTTTAAAAACGTTCATAAGATTAAACATAAATTACAAACTTTATATGATGTGGGATTAGGATATATAAAGCTTGGACAAAGTGCAACGACCTTAAGTGGTGGGGAAGCACAGCGTGTAAAGCTTGCTAGTGAACTACAACGAAAGGCAACAGGTAAAACGCTGTTTGTCTTAGATGAGCCAACAACAGGATTGCACAGCAGTGATGTGAAAACATTACTGAGTGTATTAAAACGTATTGTTGATAATGGTGATACAGTTGTGGTAATTGAGCATAATTTGGATGTAATTAAAAGTGCTGATTATATTATTGATATTGGACCAGAAGGTGGAGATGAAGGTGGAACGATTATGGGATGTGGAACACCTGAAGAAATTAGTGAAATAAAAGCATCTTATACAGGTCAATATCTGAAAAAAGTATTAGAGGAGGATCGCTCATGAGTACTCTATGTGTAAAAGAATTTGTCGAACATTTTGATTTTGAAGTCGTTCATGGAAATAAAGAATCTTTAAAGCGAGTCATTAAAGTTGCAGATACCAATCGAGCGGGATTGGAATTAGCAGGATTTTTTGATTATTCACAACCTAAGCGAATTGTTGTTTTGGGGGATAAAGAAATCGAATATATAAAGACGATGAGTGAAGAGCATCAGCATCGAAGTTTTGAATTTATCACAGGGGAAGAAACACCACTTTTGATTATTTCAAAGAATCATGAGTGTCCAGCAATTTTGGCTGAAATTGCATATCGTAAGAATTTTCCAATTCTTCGCTCAAAAATGCAAACGTCTAGATTGGTTATTAGTATTGTTTCTTACCTTGATGAAAAATTGGCAAAAATTGATTCTTTGCATGGAGTTTTATTGAGTATTTATGGAAAAGGGGTTTTTATTCGCGGTGAAAGTGGAATGGGTAAAAGTGAAGTAGCCTTGGATTTAATACGCCGTGGTCATCAATTAATTAGTGATGATTTGGTGGATTGTTATTTGATTCATAATGAAATTATTGGACACCCACCAAAATTATTAGAAGGGTTTATTGAATTACGTGGAATTGGGATTGTGAATATTCGTAAATTGTATGGTACAAGTTCAACTTTGCCATTTAAACATATTGATTTTGTTATTGAATTGAAAGCGTGGGATAATAATACGGAGTATGATCGTGTAGGAATTGAGGATACAAAGTATGAAGCGATTTTAGGGGTGAATATTCCTAAAATTATCTTACCATTACGAGGTGGTAGAAGTATGGCTACCATTATTGAAAGTGCAGTTACCAATATCGTCTTAAAAGAAGAGGGTTATGATAGTGCAAAGGATTTTGAAAATCGAGTATTGGCATTTATCGATCAACAAAAAGGAGACGAAGAATGAGTTTTTTTCCAGATTTAAAAACATTTTTAAGAATTGAAATAGGTGATTTTACTTTAAATATTGCATGGTATGCACTTTTGATTTTAGCTGGAGCTATTCTTGCATATTATCTGTCATTGAGAAATGCGAAGAAAATTGGTTATGGGAAAGAACTTTTAGAAGATTACTTTTTTATGATGATGCCTTTGGTAATTCTTGGTGCGCGTATTTGGTATGTTATTTTTGAATGGTCAAGTTATAGTAGTAATCTAGTATCCATTTTCTATATTTGGGAAGGTGGACTAGCGATTCATGGAGGTTTGATTACTGGGATTGTGTTTTCCTATTTCTATTTTCGTAATCGAGGGGTTAACCTCTTACGAATAGGTGATTGTATCATGCCCAATGTTTTGTTAGCGCAAGCGATTGGACGTTGGGGAAACTTCATGAACCAAGAAGCGTATGGTCGTATTGTAAGTGAAAAGTATTTTCAAAACTTTCCTTCTTTTATTAAAGATCAGATGTATATTGATGGTGCGTATCGGCAACCGATGTTCTTATATGAGGGAGTTGGAAATCTAATTGGCTTTATTGTAATTACGTTCTTATATAAAAAATATGGACGTAAGAAACGTGGGGATTTGGTCTATGCGTATGTTGTATGGTATGGAGTTGTACGCTTTTTCATTGAAATCTTCAGAACTGATGCTTTGATGGCAGGTGGTTTAAAAGTTGCACAGATGACATCCATTGTGTTTGTTATTGTTGGTCTTTTGGGTATTTTTGGTGTATATAACAAATTGTTTAAGAAGTTTTATCCATTTAAAATTGAGAAACCAGTGGTTTTGTTTGATGCAGATGGAACCTTGATTGATACCCAAAAATTAATTATGGATAGTTTTCGATTTACCTTTCAAAAATATAAACCTGAATATGAATTAGGTGAAGAAGAGTTGTGTAGTTTTATGGGTCCTCCATTAAGGGCAACCTTCGAAAAGTATTTTGCAGATGAAATGGTTGATGAAGTGGTAGAAACTTATCGTGAATATAATCATTCTCATCATAATGATTATGTAAAGGCAATGCCACATGCGAAAGAATTATTAACGTATTTAAAAGAACATGGTTATGAAATTGCAGTAGTGTCAAATAAATTTAAATCACTTGTTTCATTAGGGTTAGAAATCAGTGGAATAGATTCTTATTTTGATGTTGTTATCGGTGGAGATGAAGTGGAACATCCAAAACCAGATCCTGAAGGCTTGTTGAAAGCATGTGAACTATTGAAAGTGCCACATGATGAACTTATCTATGTAGGAGATAGTGAAGTAGATGTGAAATCAGCTAAAAATCTTGGTGCATTTAGTATTGCTTTTGTGAGTGATCCAAAAAGAGAACGGTCATTAAAAGAGACAAAACCATGTCGAATCGTTTATGATTTAGAAGAGATAATAAGTATCTTGAAGGAGGATCAAGAATGGAGCGAATTAGTGATTTAATAATTATTGGTGCAGGTCCTGCTGGAATGAGCGCTGCTATTTATGCTTCGCGTGCTGGCTTGAAAACAATTATGTTGGAAGCTGGTGCCCCAGGAGGAAAGTTAACCAAAACAGATAAAATTGAAAACTGGCCAGGTGTTAATTCAATGAATGGTTTTGAATTGGCAAATAAAATGTTTATCCATTCTACAAGCTTCGGAGCTGAATATATGTTTGGTAATGTGGTAAGGATTGAGAAATCAAAAGAGGATGGTGACTACCATCGGGTTATCTGTGATGATGGTAATGTATATGCTGCTAAGGCAGTGATTGTTGCCACTGGTACCCAAGAACAATTGCTGAATGTAAAAGGTGAAAAAGAAAATATCGGTCGTGGTGTTTCTTTCTGCGCGGTTTGTGATGGAGCCTTTTTCAAAGATAAAGATATTGCAGTGATTGGGGGCGGTAATGCCGCTTTAGAAGAAGCTCTTTACTTAGCTGAATTTGCTTCTAAAGTATATATTATTATCCGTCGTGATGTATTTCGCGCGGATCAAATCGTAGTTGATAAGATTATAAACAATTCTAAAATTGAAGTAATTCGTGAACGTTTGGTAAGTGAAATTGTCGATGATGGGATGAAGGTTACAGGTGTTAAATTGAAATCAAAAGATGGAAATGAAACAGACTTGGCAGTAAGTGCAGTCTTTCCTTATATTGGTGCAGTTCCTACAACAGGATTTCTAAAAGGTGTGGGGATTACAGATGAAAAAGGATATATGATTGTGAACGAAAATATGGAAACATCCATTGCTGGAATTTATGGTGCAGGAGATGTAACAGCTAAAAATCTTCGTCAAGTAGTAACAGCTACAAATGATGGTGCAATTGCTGCCCAAAGTGTTATTAAGCAAATAAAAAGTTTATAGTAATATAGAACTGGATATCAAACGCTTAGCGTGATATCCAGTTTTTTTATGAGTATAATGTAGTATAATAATAAAATAAAAGATAGTCGCTTTGTATCAATAAAAATAGAGAGGGGGATGATTATGAAGCGGACATTATATTTAATGAGACATGGTCAAACGGTATTCAATGTAAGAAAAAAGATTCAAGGACAATGTGATTCTCCATTAACAGAGGTAGGAATGAAACAGGCTCTTATTGCGAAAGCATACTTTAAGAAACAAAATATTACGTTCACTCATGCATACGCATCAACGGCAGAGAGAGCCAGTGATACTTTAGAAATTGTTACAGATATGCCATATACGAGAGTAAAAGGATTAAAAGAGTGGGGTTTTGGTGTGTTTGAAGGTGAGATGGATGATCTGATGCCACCAAGGCCATATGGGGACTTCTTTATTGCCTTTGGTGGAGAAGGTGAAAGTCAAGTTAGAAATCGTGTGTCAGATACACTTATGAAGATTATGCAAGAAGAAGATCATGAACATGTTTTAGTCATATCACATGGAGCATCTTGTAGGCAGTTTATGAAAAAATGGGAACATACAAGTGATGTGGGGCAAAAGGAAAAGATTGAAAACTGTTGTATTTTAAAGTTTGCTTTTGAAGATAATAGTTTTAAATTATTAGAGATTATTAATCATAATTTTAGTGAAATTTAAAGGCTTTGTACTGCTATGTACAAAGTTTTTTAATTTATATAGTAGTGAAAGCGCTTTAAAAAGTGCAAAATCTATACTTTTTTTTATAAATACTTTTTCATGTGAGTATTTATAATTGTAATTGGGAAGATTAAAAATATAAATATTGTATATCAGCTTATGAAAGGAGAGGTAATAACAACTAAAAAGACTACTCTTATAGATATTTCTTAGATGTAATGGTAACTTTTATAGCTGTAGTGCAATTATTAGAAAAGTAGATTATGAATTTGTAGTTTAAAAAGTAAGGAGAAAAATATGAAATTAAAGAAGAGTATTGTTTATTTGCTTGTGATTGCTTATTTCTTTTCTTTTTTACCTGAGACACAAGTGCTAGTATCATCTGCAGAAACGGGAGATGTAGAGGTTACTAAAACAAGTTCGTATGTAGAAATAGGGAATGAATCATTAAGTAGAAGATTTGGTATTGAAAATAATAAGTTGATAACAGAATATATTAATAATAAACGAATCGGTAAAAAACTTGAACCAGATACAGGATCAGATGATTTTGTGATACGCGTATTAGGTGAAAAAAGCGAGGTGAAAGATACACTGCCAGTTAAAGAGCTGGAACGTGATAATTGGAGTGGAACGCTTTCTCAAGCCGATGGTGTAGATCCAATAGATGCAGCAAAATTGTTTGATGGAAATGACACTACAGAAGTAGAATATGCAAAAGGTGGTAAATTTCCTTATGCTATTACAGTCAATTTAAATGAAGTCAAAACATTTCAGTCTTTTTCATTTCAAAAAAGAATGGGAAATGCAAATTCTGCATGGGGTATAAATGGAACGATAGGAAAGTTTTCACTTGAAACTAGTACGGATGGAAATACATGGACAGCAGCTGGAACAGGAGAGTTCACAAAAGAAGCTTATAATCTCCATTTAGAAGATGGTAAATATAACACAGCTGATTTAGTGTATGCAAATTTTGATAGTCCACAAACAGCACAATATGTAAGAATTATGATGTTGAGTGGAGCGCTTTCTACAAACCAATCGTTTTGTGGAGCAGAAATACGTTTGTACGAAGATAAGTATGTGAAAGCAGAGCGAGAAGATGAGTTTATTCGTTCATCAGATTTAGAAGTTAAAGAAATTAAAGAAAACAATATTGATAATGGAAAAGAGATTATTGTTGACTTTAAACCATATATGTATAAATCAATAACATGGGATTTATCATATCATGTAGTGATGAAAAATGATGATTACTTTATGAGAACATTTGTGGAAATTGGTGCAGATGATAAAGAAAAGGCAAGAATTGATTATTTAGCTTTGGATCATTTTGTTTTAAATACTACAGCTGAAGATGTTTGGAGTAGACCAGATAGTTTTAAGGTCGCTGATGGACAATATAATTTCTTAGCGCATGAGATGCAATTAGGACAGCCAATATATGCAACAGGACTCTTCTTTGGAAGTGAATTTCCTGCTACTGATACAAATGTTGTGGATGATGTAATGGAAGTACGTTATTATTCAGGAAAAAGTATTGCACAATTTGAGGAAGAAGGATCACTTAACAACAATCGCTTTGTAAGTTGGCCTAATGTTGTAGGAGCAGCAGAAGGAACTGATATGAATGTTGTGCAAACAGATTTCTTTGCTTATATTGATACCATTGCTACAGAAACAAATTTTAGAAAGCAATATAATTCATGGTATGAAAATAGAATGGGTATTACAGATGAAAGTATTCAACGAATTTTTTATGCATCTGAAAAAGGACTTTCTGAAAATGGTGTGGAGCCATTAGATTCATATGTTGTAGATGATGGATGGAATAATTACAATGATCCTACTTTTACAAAAATTGATGTTGAACGTTCAGGAAATAGTTATAATCGTACAGGATTTTGGGAATTTAATGATAAGTTTCCAAATGAATTATATCCTTCTATGGAAATGGCACATAAATTCAATTCAACGTTTGGACTTTGGTTAGGTCCTCAAGGTGGATATGAATTGTATAATACATTCTCTCAATATCTTGAAAGTAAAGGAACTGCATATGTACATCATAAAGGTGCATTAGGAAAAGTAGTTGATGCAGGATCAAAAGTATATTTAGGACATTTGAAAAATTTGTTTGTTGATTATCAATCACGCTTTGATATTGATTATTGGAAATTAGATGGATTTGCTTCTAGACCAAACGATGAAACAGATAATGATCATATGTCTGGTGGCGATAACAATATGTATTATACTAGTGAGTTGTGGGAAAATTGGATTAAAGTCTTTGAAGCTATGCGTTCACAAAGAGCAGCAGAAGGAAAAGGCTTGTTTATAAATGCAACATGTTATGTAAACCCTTCTCCATGGCACTTACAGTGGGTAAATACAATTTGGCAACAAAATGCTGGTGATTTAGCTAGTGATGCTTCCAATGGGGGAAGTCAATCAGCTAAAATGATATCGGGAAGAGATAATGTTTATTTTGTTAATGGGGTGGATGGACAATTCCAATTCCCACTAAAGAATGTATATAATCATGAACCAATTTATGGAAAGTCGGCAAATGTAAGTATGACTACGGATGAGTTTAGAGAATATTTAGTAGGAAATGCAGTTCGTGGAACAGCTTTTTGGGAATTGTATTTTTCACCAAGTATGTTAGATGATGCAAAATGGAAAGTTACTGCTGAAGTATTAGATTTTGCAGAGGAAAATCAAAATATTCTAGCAAAAGCTAAATTGTTTGGTAATGCACCAAAAACAAAAGCAGGAATTTATGGATATTCAGCTTGGGATGGAAATGAAGGAATTGTATACTTTAGAAATCCTACAAATGCAAAGAAGACATACTCTTTTACATATGATGATGTCGCAGGAGTTCCAAAGACAGTAAATGAATTACAACAAGTACAAGTATATCCATATAAAAATGCAATGGACAATAAAACTATTTCTTATGGTGATAAAGTAGAAATTAGTTTAGAACCATATGAATTGGTTGTATATCAGTATGGAAAAAAAGATACAGATAAGCCAGAGATAGAATCAATTAAAAATATTGATGATAAAACGATTCAGGTAATCTTTAATGAACGTATTTCGGATGATATGGATATTACATTATCAAATGCGACAGTGAAGTCAATAAAATTATTAGCTGATTATAAAACAGTGAATATTGTTAGCGAAGAGCAATTGAGTGATGATGTGAATGTGGATTTAAAATATCAAGATATTGCTGGTAATGAAAAAGCATCTTTAGAAACGGTTAACATATATGAAGAAAATGTAGTCGCTTCTTTGAAAAATAAGGATACATTAAAAAATACAGAAGAAATGACAGAGGCTAAGTTGGAGCGCTCAAATATTCCAATGCCATTATTAGATGGTGATGTTTATGAATTGAAAGATAAAAATACATTTGATGGAAAAGGTGACTTTTCGTTGTCTTTCATTATGAAAAGTGGAAGTAAAAACACTCAAATTTATAAGCAAAAAGATTTTGAAGTTGGAATTAATTCAGATGGATATATATATACAACCATTGCTGGTAATACATTCGATTCTAAAGATACGGTTACTGAAGTTGTAGAGTTAGAACATGGATTAAGAGGTAGTGCAGAGTATGTGCCGACTTCAACAACTACTAAGGTATTAGGATTGGTTGCAGATGATAATCTACATACAGTTGTTGTTTCAAAAGAACGAAATGGATTGTGTAAAATTTATGTTGATGGTGAATTGAGAAAATCTTTATACCTTCCAGATGTTACATTAGAAGCACAAACAGGTTCTAAAATTACATTAGGTAGTGATGAATTTGTTGGATATGTAGGAAATGTAATGTTCCGTAATCGAAGTGTTGGTTATGATGAAGCAATAAAAATAAAAGAAGATCTATTATTATCAGGTAATGTTATAGCAGATCGCTCTGAATGGACAGCTACAGCAAGTTCAGAGTATGCGAAAAAACCTGCAGTTGAAGGTCCAGCAGGATTGGCAATTGATGGGGATACAGGAACGCTATGGCATACGAATTGGGCTGCACCATATCCAGAACCTCGTGATCATTGGATTGCTATTGATTTTGGAAAAGAAGAAACATTTGATAAGGTTCTTTATACAGGAAGAGGTGCGAATACAAATGGAAATGTAAAAGATTACATTATTCAAATAAAAGATGAATCAGATAAGTGGATTGATATTAAGAGTGGTCAACTAGCAGATGGTGGACTTCAAACGATTGAACTTGATGAAAAGGTGACAAGTACTGCAATGCGTATTAAGGCTGTATCTTCTTATGGAAAAGAAACAACACATGCAGCTGCAGTAGAGATTAATATATCTTGTTCATTAGATGAACTAGCGGATTATAATAGTTTTAGAGATTCTGTAGATGCTATCAAAGTAAAGGATAAAAATAAATATACAGAAGATAGTTATCAAGCTTATAAAGATGCATATGATGCATTAGTTGAATCGAAACTAATTTTAGATATTGAAAAGAATACAGTTAATCAACTATGGGATGTATTTACAGATGCCGAATCAAAATTAGTTGAAAAGCCAATTGTATTGGATACGAAAGCATTAGAAGATGCTATCAAAAATGCAGAAGCAATTGATTTAAATCTATATACGAAGGAATCTACAGATGCTTTGAAGGATGCTATTAAATCAGCAAAAGATGTTGTAGCGAATGCCACAACACAAGAAGAAATTAATACATCAGTATCTAATTTGAATGCAGCAGTAAATAATCTTGTAGAGAAAACAAAAGAGTTGGATACTTCAGAATTGAAAAAAATGATTGATCAAGCAGAAAATATGGATTTGAGCAATTATACATCTGAAAGTGTTGCGAATTTACAAAAGGAAATAACAAATGCAAAAGATGTTTTAGCAAATGCCACAACACAAGAAGCATTAGATGATGCGTTACAAAGTCTTGTTAAGGCAATGAATGGATTAGTAGAAATACATCCATCAGAAGGTCTTACATATAGAACTTTAGTAAGTGAAGATGGAAAAGTAAAAGTCTCAGGATATTTACATGATGATGTTAAATTAATTGTGAAGCGTTATCAAAACCTAAAAGCATTCTTAAAAGATATAAAAGATAAAGATTACTTGAAGGGGAATGAAATACTAGCTGCTTACGATATAGAACTACAAAGAAACGGTGAAAAATATATCTTTGATCGTCCTGTGAAGGTTGAGATTAAAACAGATGATAAAATGAATGGTAAACCATTAAGAATTGTACATATTGATGAAAATAAGGATATCATTCGTTATGATTCTAAAGTAGAAAAAGAATATATTGGTTTCCATACAACACATCTTTCAGATTATGCAATATCAACTGTGGTGAATGGACCAAAACCATCAACAGGGGATAATAGTAATACTGCAATATATATGTCATTATTATTAATGTCACTTGGTATTGTTATTAGAAAATCATATAAAAAAATGTATCATTGATATTTTATAGTGATAAGTAAAAAGATGAAATCGGATATTTCCGATTTTATCTTTTTTACTATTCTAGGAATTGTGAACATAATAATGAAAATAATATTGTGGAAAAAGCATTCTTTTTTGTGAATGTGTGTGTTGATAGTAACTTTGATATTTTTGTGACATTATATGGTATAATAATCCCAAGATAAGAGGTGAGGTTTATGCACAAAACAAAAAAGCAAAATGTAATTCTTGTCACAGGAATGTCAGGGGCAGGAAAAACAAGTGCAATTGCCATTTTAGAAGATATGGGATATCACTGTATCGATCAGTTTCCTGTACAGTTAATTGGAGAACTAGGTAAAATTATTACAAATCAACAAGCAGAGGACCGTTACCAAAATCTTGCGTTAGCGACTTCAGCGCAAGACTATCAGAAATTTTTATCTTATTTTGAAGGTCGTGAAATGAATGTGAAAGTGTTATATTTAGATGCAAGTAATGAGAAATTGTTATTACGTTATAAATTTACACGAAGATCACATCCTTTTGTATTGTCTGGTAAAGCAAATACCTTGGAAGAAGCGATTGAAGCAGAGCGTGATTTGTTTAATGAATTAAGTTATCGCAAAGTAATTCATATTGATACTACTAAGCTTACTTTAAAAGCACTTCGTGAATTGATTGAATCAAAGTTAGCAATTGATTCAAAAGAAGGGTTTGCTATATCGTTTGTTTCTTTTGGTTATAAGCATGGTGTTCCCTTAGATGCGGATTTGATGTTTGATGTGAGGTTTTTACCTAACCCATATTGGATTGAGAGTATGCGCTCTCTTACAGGGGATGATAAAGAAGTTTATGATTATGTTATGGAAAGTAAAGAAACGAAAGCTTACTTAAAAAGGTTGCTTACGTTTTTGGATTATTCATTTAAACAATATAAAAAAGAAGGTAAAAACCATCTGAGTGTTGGAATTGGTTGTACTGGAGGGCAGCATCGAAGTGTTGCACTTACGAATTATTTATTTGATAACTATCGTAATAAGTATCAATGTCATAAAGGACATCGTGATAAGAAGGTGGACTGATGAAAAAGGTAGTTGTTATCGGTGGAGGTACAGGGCAATCGGTTATTCTTCGTGGTTTAAAGAATATTCCAGATATAAAGCTGAGTACGATTGTTACCGTAGCAGATGATGGCGGAAGCACAGGACGTTTAAGGGAAAATTATCGGATGCCTGCAATGGGGGATATTCGTAATGTTATGGTTGCTTTAGCGGAAAGTGAAACGTTACTATCATCTTTGATGGATTATCGTTTTGAAGGAAGTGGGGATGTAGCAGGTCATAATCTTGGGAATCTTTTACTGACTGCATTGACGCAGATAAGTGGTAATTTTCTTGAAGCAATTCAGACATTTTCACGGGTTTTGCGTGTGAAGGGAGAGATTATTCCTTCAACTACACAAATTGTGAACTTGATTGCCGTTATGGAAGATGGAACAAAGGTAAAAGGGGAAAGTAATATTCCTAAGTTTCATAATCGTATTGAAAAGGTATATTACCAAGAGCGAGTATATGCAACGCGTAGAGCGATATCAGCAATAGAATCTGCCGATTATATTATTTTTGGAATTGGAAGTTTGTATACGAGTATAATGCCGAATATTATTATTCCAGAAATCAACCAAGCACTTAAGAAGAGTAAATCTAAAAAGATTTATTTTTGTAATGTTATGAGCCAGCCAGGGGAAACGGATCACTTTACATTAGAAGATCATGTGACAGCAATTGAAAAGCATTCTTATAAGGGTATTATTGATGTTGTTGTTACACATAATAATATTTTATATAGTGAAGTATTAGAAAATTATCGTAAAGAGGATAGTTATCCAATCTGGATTGCAGATAAGGAACATGCTTATAAACTTGTGAAAAAGGATTTGCTTAAATTTGATGATGACTTGATTCGTCATGATAGTGAGAAAGTAAAAAGTGCATTTGAAGAATTGTTAGAAGTAAAGGAGTGAGGCCAATGTCATTCACCAGTGATGTGAAGAAAGAAATTTGTATGAATGAATTGAGCGAGTGTTGTAAGAAGGCGCAATTGAGTGCTTTTCTACAAATCAGTGCATCCTTGAACTTTACCAATGAAGGGATGCATATTACTTGTCAAAGTGAAAATGTATCCACAGCGAAGCATATTTATCAAATTGTTAAAGAATTATATCAAGTTGAAATTCAGTTATCGATTATTAAGAAGATGAAATTAAAGAAGAATAATATTTATGTAATTAAGATAAAGAATAAAGCTATGGATATTTTAAAGGATTTGGAAATTATTGGTGAGCATGGCTTAAATGATCATCCAAGTAGTCGTATTGTGAAGAAAGATTGTTGTATTCGTGCATATCTTTCAGGGGCATTTCTTGCCAGTGGTAGTGTGAATTCACCAGTAAAGAGTAATTATCATTTGGAGATAGCATGTTCAAATAAAAATTTGGCTAAGTATATCATGAAGCAAATGAATAAGTTTTATTTGATGGCAAAGCATATCAAACGTCGTAATCAAGAGGTTGTATATATTAAAGCAAGTGATAAAATTAGTGATTTTTTGAAATGTGTTGGAGCTAGTAGTGCATTGTTTTCTTTTGAGGATACGCGAATTCAAAGAGATTTTATGAATTCATTAACACGTCTTGATAATTGTGAACTGGCAAATGAGATGAAAACTTTAAAGGCAGCTCAAAAACAGTTAGAAGATATTGATCGCATTGATAATTTTGTTGGGTTGGAAAGTTTACCTAAGAATTTATATGAAGTGGCAATTGTTCGTAAGGAGAATCCAGAGGCAAATCTAAATGAATTGTGTGTAGCTTATGAAGCTCGCTACAATGAACAAATATCGAAGTCGGGTATTCGTCATCGTTTGAATAAAATAAGAGACCTAGCACTCCAGTATAAGCATGAAGTGTGATATGATAAATAGAAGAGAGGTAGATTTTTGATGAGAGATTTGAGAGCGATTTTAATTGCAATATTAGGAGTAATTCTTTTTATTGCGTTGTTGCCAGCATTGATTTGGTTACTTGTTATTATCTTAATCATCATCGCAATTTTTAGTATTTATACAAGAGTTAAGTATAAACGGTTCATGAAAGATGTTCAGCAAGATTTTGATAATGATTTCTTTAGAGAGAATGCAGATGAGAATAAACAAGATCATCGTATTGATTCAGATGTGATTGATGTTGAATATAGTGAAAAAGAAGAGGATGAATTATGATAGAGTATGGAGTGGAAAAGGACAAGGATGCGATTTTAGATTTATGTGTTGCAACCCATCCAGCGAAAGAAAAAGAGTTTTTAACTTATTATTTTCATAATTTATATAATGAAGGAAAAAGTCTCTTGATTCGCGAAGATGATAAAATTATATCTTGTATGCAGTTAAAGGAACATGTCTTACAGTTTCATGATAAAGTATTACTTTGTTCTTATCTGTTTGGTATATCAACGCATATTGATTATCGATTACGTGGGTTTATGGATGAACTCATGCATTATGCTCTAGATATTTGTAATCAAAACTATTTAATTACTTTTATCGAAGCATATAATCCAAAGTTATATAAAAAATATGGATTTGAAACCGTATCTTATCGTAAGAAATTTAGTATTGCAATTCAAGATATTAAAGTAAATAATTTAGAAGGTGTTACTTCAAATATTGACATTAAAGCAATGACAAGGTTGTATAAAGAATTTGCAACTCGATTTGATTGTTATTATTTGCGGGATGAAGCCTATTATAAAAAGTATGTAGAAACAATTCAACAAAATGGTGGAAATGTTGCAATGTATCGCAATCATCAAGGTGAAGTACAAGGATATTGTGTTTATTACGAAAAAGATGATTTAGTGGAAGTAAAAGAAATCATTTATTTAGATTCCATTACACTAATGAAATTATTAAAATATGCGATTAAGTTTATGCCATACATTAGTTTAGAAGTATCAAATAATGAAAAAATAGAAAAAGTATTTAAGAAGGCAGTACCAAGAACAAGTTCTTGTGTTATGGCGAGAATAAATCATTATCCTTTGTTTGAAAAGTTATATGATACAAAGATTAAAAATGTACAAGATGCATTTCAAGTATTAAAAAGACCAGTCTTAATTAACGAAAAGAACTAAGTGTGTGTATTCAACCAATGCGATGGTGGAACATAGGTTGAATGTTTTTAATCCTTTTATTAAATAATATGAGTTAGTTATATCATAATGCCCCTTATTGAATTATACATAAGGGGCATTGATTAAAATTCGATTTCAATAATTTGATTTTTATCAACATTTGTATGCAATTTGTTAATTTTAACTTTTTCTTTATTCGGAAATATAATAATGACTACAGGATTTAATCCTTTACTTACAATATAATCAATATCAAATGATCCGAGTTTGTTGTTTTGTTGAATGGAATTTCCTTGATTCACATACGATGAAAACCCTGTTCCATTCAAATTAACTGTGTCAATTCCAATGTGAATTAAAGTTTCTAGAGTATTGTTAACTAGTCCATAAGCATGGTTGGTTGGAAAGACTGCTTTTATCGTTGCATCATAAGGGGCATATATTTCGCCTTCTTCGGGGTTGATTGCAAATCCACTGCCCATCATACCACTGGCAAACACTTCATCCTTTACTTCCTCTAAAGGAATGAGTTTCCCCTTTACAGGAGAAGTAAAAGTGAATTTTTTCTTTGTAAAGAATCCCATTATTTTAGCTCTGGCCAGTATTCTTTGTTGGCAACAATATAATCATCTAAAAGTGCTCTTGCAACATTAGTGTTAACAACCGTACGGTTTAGTACAAGTGCTTTCATTGCTTTTTGATAACTACCTTCCATATAGGCATCAACAGTTAGTTTTTCATATGCATATTGATTTTCCATCATTCCTTTATAGAAAGTTGGAACCTCACCAATGGTTAATGGTTCTACTCCATGGGTTCCTACACGGCAAGGAATTTCAACCATCATATTACGGTCAAGATTTTCAATAGAACCTTTGTTTTCAGTAATAATTAGGAAAATTTCTTTTGTGTTGTTGGCCAATGCTGTTGCTAAGTCCACAATATATTCAGCATGACAACCAGCGTCTGGATCTATATCATATTCTGTACCTTTGACATGACCAAGTTCTACCACTTTTTCTAAGTAAGCATATGTATCCTTTTCATTTCCATCCATAACTTCATTTGCACGAGTATATTCAGGATTTGATTTTTTATACATTTTATTTGGATATAAATAGTATTGAAGATAAGTGTTTGGTAAATATTCATCGTAATCACTAATCATTTGACTTAAGAACTGAAAAGTTGATTTCCATGATGGTTCTTCAAACAATGCTTCAGTTTTAAATTCAAATGGTTGTTTCAAACGTTCTCTCAATTCAGGTAAATAGTCATGCCCTGTTTTGGTATCATAGATATGTGTAAACCAACCAAAGTGATTTAATCCAAAATAACGTGGTTCAAAATCTTTTCTAGTTTTACCTAATACATTAGCATACATATCCATAATAGCAATTGGCATATCACAAATGTTGATAATTTTATGATCATCTTTAAAAATGCGTTTTGTTGCTTCTGCGACAATAGCAGCAGGATTTGAATAGTTTAAGATCCAAGAGTCTGGGGAATATTTGCGAATGTCTTTAATAATTTCAACAACCGCAGGAACACTTCTCATTCCATAAGCGAATCCCCCAGGGCCACATGTTTCTTGTCCAAGACAGCCATGTTTTAAGGCGATCTTTTCATCTGATTCACGCATTTCTAAACGTCCAGCACGAATTTGCATAAGTGCAAAGTCAATATCGCTAAAAGCCTCTTTAGCATCAGTTGTATATACAATTTCCTCCACTTCTGGATAGTAGTCTTTAAATAATATTTCTGTATATTTCCCCATTAACGCTTGACGTTCTTCCTCGTTATCATATAAAACAATTTTGCGTAATGGAAACCTTTCTTTTTGATTACATAGCATAGTTAACATATCAGGTGTGTAACGACTTGCTCCACCAACAATACATATTGAATATTTTTTCATATTAAACCTCTTTTCCTAACTTACGTTTCATTTCATCACTTACATCTTGTACATTCATCCCAATAATAACTTGCACAACATTCCCTTTTAAAACGACGCCTTTACAATTTGATTGTTTAATCTTTTCTTCATCAATGATTGAAATATCATTTGTTTCAATACGTAGTCTAGTGAAACAGTTTTCAATAGATTTAATGTTTTCTGCTCCACCTATTCCTTCAACAATAATATCAATGTCTTTATCCCATGAAGTGGGAGTTTTAGAAGCATCAGAAATCACTCCATTTTCTGTGATTAATTCTCTTCCTGGAGTTTTGATATCAAAACGTTTGATCAGGAATGTAAATATAAAATACCAAACAAAGATGGCAATGACTCCAACAATTAAAAAGATGTAAATTTTAGTAATGGAAGGATCTAATGGTAAATTGGAAATAAACATATCCAATAATCCATAAATCATAAAGGTGCGAGAGCCTAGTATCCATAATAACATTTCAAATAATCCAGTTAATAAACTATGAACAAACCATAAGAATGGTGAGATGAAAATGAACATAAAGTCAAATGGCTCTGTGATACCAGCAACTGCTGCGACAAACACAGATGGTAATAACATACTAATTGTAGTTTTTCTGTTTTCTGGTTTTGCAGTACGAATAAATGCAAGAGCAATACCAATTACTCCAAATGCTTTCGCAAAACCAAAGGTAGCAAAACGAATGGACTCATCAATTACTGTTACTGCACTAGGGTTAGCCATTTCTGCATAGAAGATATTAGCAGCACCTTGATAGATGTTTCCGGCAATTTCTGCAGTTCCACCAAAACCAGTGAATGCAAATGGCATCCAAAGCATATGATGAAGTCCTGTAGGTATTAAGAAACGGTTACCGAAAGCATAAGCAAAGACCCCTAGTGGGCCAGCATCTTTCATAAATTGTGTAGTTACTGTAATTGCATCATTTACATAAGGCCACACATAAGAAATGACAATTGCTAATATTAAAATAACTGGAATCATGATAATAAAAGCAAATCTTGATCCTCCATAAATGCGAAACATATCACTAAATTCACGATTACCAAAACGGTTAAATACATAAGCATTGATACATCCAAGAATCATTCCTAAAAAGACTCCCATATCTGTTACTTGAAACCCTAATACAATTCCTTGTCCAGTTCCAAACAATCCCATTGTCCCCGGCTCTGCTAACATACCTTGTGAAGTTAGCCAAGTGTTGTTTACTGATAAAAACATTAAATATATAATAATTGAAATAAGTGCAGCATCTACTTTTTTAGTTTTTGCTAATGTAACACTCAATCCCACACAGAATACAAATGATAAGTTGTTTAGCATTGCATCCATCATTGATTTAATTAGACTCCCAACAAAAGCAATTGGTTCAGGCATAAAATCTAATTGTAAGATCGTTGCTAAAGCAATTGCGGTACCCATAACTGCTAAATACATAACAGGTTGTGTCATTGCTCTAGAAAATTTATTCATCAGTTCTAAAAATTTTTCTTTCATTATGTTCTCCTTTTTTTATAATACATCTGTCGACAATCTGTATATGTTCATTATAAAGAATCATAAAATAGATACAATTGATTCTAAGGGTTTGTAAACTAAGTAAACTGATTGTGACTTTTTTTACTAAAAAAGCAGAAGCATTTAATCTTCTACTCCGTTTATGAAATTTTTTGAATAGGTACTTAATACCATTTCAATAAATATTAGTATTTTTGCTGTAAACAGATTCGGTTCATAGTGATCTTTTCCCACCCGTTTACTTTTCAATTGAATGGAAGTATGTGCCATTTTTGCAACCGGTGAGTTATTATCGGTTGTAAACGCAATAATATTAAAACCGTTTTCTTTCGCTTTGGTCATTTTCTCTAAGATTTCACCACGTGCTCCAGATTCTGATAAAACAATATATAAACCAGAATGGAAACTTGGATTACTAAATGCTTCAAAGTGATAACAGAAGTTTGCGTTAAAATTAAATACCAATAATTTTTGAATAATGTAATCTCTTGCTGCATCACAGAAACCTAAGGAATCAACTAATATCTTATCATTTTTATAATATCGTAATAATTCACTAATCATTTGAATGTATAAATTATAGGTTGAATCAAGTGCGAGTTGACCTAAGTCGTTAATTTCTAATGAATAACTATTTTTCTTAGAAGCTAATAACATATAGAACATTTCGCTATAACCTGAGTAACCAAGTTTTTTACATAATTTAATAATGGTTGCTTTTGATACAAAGCATTCATCTGCAATTATGGAAATATTAACTTTTTGTTTTAAATCAATGTATTTCCACAAGGTATTCATAATTAGGTTTTCAGTGTCTGTTAGTGATGTTTGATTGATATTCATAAAAAACCTCGCTCTCTACTTATTATAATCATGATTTGAAGAGAATGGAAATATCATTTTAAAATTCTCACAAAAAAGCAAATAGGAATACAGTAAATTGAAAATGTAGAAATAGAAAGATATATGAAAATAAGTATATTTGTATATGTTTGTCTTTTTGCGCAATATCTTTATCCAATTTATTGTAATTTATTGTAATGAAGTGTTGTTTCACTTTAAAGGTGCTATAATGCACTTATATATTAGGAGGATGTTAGAATGAATGAAAATCCATTAAAGCAATTAGTGGCAAAACAAAAAGCGAATCAACCAATTGGAATATATTCTGCGTGTAGTGCTAATAAATATGTAATAGAAGCAGTTATTAAGCGTGGGAAGCAAGACAATTCTTGCGTGTTAATTGAAAGTACAGCCAACCAAAGTGATCAATTTGGTGGTTATACGGGAATGAAACCTATTGATTTTAGAAATTTTGTCTTAGACGTTGCGAAACAATATGATTTTGATGAACGTAAATTATTTTTAGGTGGTGATCATTTAGGTCCGTTGACTTGGACACATCTAAATGAAAAAGAAGCAATGAAAAATGCAGAAGATTTAATTACGCATTATGTTATGGCAGGTTTTACTAAGATTCATATTGATACGAGTATGAAGGTTGCAGATGATGATCCAAATGAGCGTTTAAGTGATGAAGTGATTGCAAAACGTGGAGTATATCTTGCAAGTGTTGCTGAAGCAGCATATAAAGAATTGTTGAAAGAAAATCCAAATGCGGTTCAACCAATTTATATCGTTGGTAGTGAAGTACCAATCCCCGGTGGTGTACAGGGTGATGGTGAAGGAATGCAAGTAACAAGAGTAGAAGATTTTAAAGCAACAGAAGCAGTGTTTGAAAAAGCATTCAAAGAAGCAGGATTAGAAAGTGCTTGGCAACAAGTCATTGGGTTTGTAGTACAACCGGGAATTGAAGAAAAAGATGCAGGGTGTACAGAATATGATCGTAAAAAAGCAAAAGACTTAATGGCATCCATTGATGAATATCCAAATCTTATTTTTGAAGGACATTCTAGTGACTATCAAACCAAAGAGAAATTGAAAGAATTAGTAGAAGATGGTGTAGGAATACTAAAAGTAGGACCAGGCTTAACTTTTATGGTACGTGAAGCACTTTTTGCTTTGGCACATATTGAAGAGGAATTGTTTTATAATACAGATGTGAAAACTAGTAATTTTATAAATGTATTAGATGAAGTAATGTTAGAAGATCCAAGCAGATGGCAAAAATACTATACAGGAAGTGAGAATGAAATTCGTATTAAAAGAAAATATTCTTTCTCTGATCGTTCGCGTTACTATATGCAAAATGATAAGGTGGAAGCTTCCATTCGTGTTTTAGTTGAAAACCTAAAAGATGGTATTCCATTAAACTTATTGAGCCAATTTATGCCTATCCAATATACAAAAGTTAGAGAAGGCTTGTTGGATAATAATCCAGAAGATTTGATTCGTGATCGAGTAATCAATACAATTGATGAATACTTGTATGCAACGAAACAAAAGGAATTGTTTTAAAAACGATTGTTGTGATTAAAAGGCGGTACTTAGCAAAGATGCAAATATCGTCTTTTTAATTTTGTTATATAATAAAATCTGCTTGACTGTCCAGCTACTGTATAGTCTATAATGAGAAGTACTTATTTTGTAGAGGTGTTTGGAGGTAAAGCAGTTATGATAGAGAATTTGCAGTTTGTGATTTGTGATATTGATAATACATTGGTTTCACCACTTACCCATGATATGCAGAAAAAAACCAAAGCGGTTATTCGTAAGCTTCATAAGCACGGTATTCATTTTGGCCTGGCATCAGGAAGACCATTAGATGAAATCGATGCTCAGGTTGTGCGTTGGGGCATAGAGAAGGAAACAACGATGTTGTTGGGATTGAATGGATGTGAGTTGTGGAATCGCAATGATAATAGTTTATATTCGTATTATTTATTGAAAAAAGAATGGATTAAAGAAATTTTAGAACTTATGAAACCCTTTGATTTGAATCCTTATATGTATTTGGATGGGGGTAGATTTTTATGTACTAGAATGGATGAAATGGTACGCTATTCGGCTGAAAAAGTTGGCAAAGAAATCGTTTTAGTAAATGATATGAGTCAGTTTTATAAAGCAGAAAATGCGAAATTGATGTTTCGTATACCAGAAGATAGGATGGAAGAGGTAGAAGCTTATGTGAAGAAGCATCCTTCACCATACTACAAAGCGTTTAAAACGCAAACAACAATGCTTGAATTTGCTAATCGTAATGTTTCAAAAGCCTATGCAATGTTGGAATATTGTAAACAAGAACATATTGATATTAAGAATGTGATGGCCTTTGGAGATATGAGTAATGACAATGATATGTTAGAAGCGAGTGGACTTGGTGTTTGCTTGTTGAATGGATCAGAAGATACAAAAGCTATAGCAGATGTAATTACAGAGAAAACTTGCGATGATGAAGGGTTTGCCCATTTTATTGAAGAACATATTTTTAAAGTAAACGGTTGGTAATCATAACCACTGATATAATCAGTGGTATGCACTGACCCTGTAAGGGTCTTTTATTGTGTAGTCCTTCGACTACTAAATACCTGACAGTTACAACCTTTCTCCTAAGGCCTCTAAAAGAGGCTTTT
>NZ_JAQFIQ010000034.1 GCF_029504745.1 Breznakia sp. PF5-3
AATATAGGAATATAGTTTATTATTTTTCTTGTTTATCCATCACCTTTTGCTTCTTTTTCCTTCATTGTTGCATTTCTTCTGACATTCAAGCCTTTTTTCATCGCCCCTGTTTCAGAACAAGTTATAGAAGAACTTATCATAAAAAAAAGATAGACTTTCATAATAAAATCTACCTTTTTAATAAACTACTTTTTCATCTATGATTCACCACAAGTTTCAAAGCATATTATAATCGCTTTTCTACCTAAAATTCAAAAAATATCAACATACCATTTTATAAGTACAGTACATCTGTATAGCTTTCCACACTTGTCAACTTCCAAGAAAACGGTAACCAATATGTTACACACCCACAATATTCACAATTTGATAACGTGTTCTTTCTAATAGGTGCTCCACACTGTTTACAGTTCACTCTTGTTTCTTTGGAAATAAAAAATGAAGTCTTTGCCTCTTTGCGGCGCTTAAATCTAAATGTGTGTTGTAAAGCTTTCACTTCTGAATCTTTATCTTTTACTTCATAATCAATAACTACACTCAAACAAGCTATTCCTTGTTTAACCCAATAATCACCTAATAATAATTTTGTAATATTGAGTTCTTTCACTGTAAATCCATCATCAATATCTGCTAACATTTTTCGTTTTGCATCTTGTGCTACATTTTTCGCATATTCAATATGCTCTGCATCTGTATAAATTGCTACTAACAATTGTTGAACTTCTAACTTAAATTTTGTTTGTGTAAACTCTGCATCATTTAATCTAATAGCATCTTCAATCTCTAACACCCTTTGATCGTACGATATTGAAAGTTCTTCTCTATGTTTTTCTCTTTCTATAACAAACAAAATCCAAAGAAAAACTAGAATACCCGCCACTATAGCTGAATATTTAAGAATCTCTTTTGCGAATGCAAGAGAGCTATAATAGCTAGTTTCTAATCCATATTCTTCTGGCGGTGATGAACTCGCTATACAAATCCCAACAAAAATCGAAATCGATAACACTATTAATACTTTCTTCTTCATACATACCCCTTCATTCTATTCCAATATAAAACTTAAACTTTTATTCATCATCAAAATCTTTTATATATGCTTTGATGGAACGCGTCATCTCTTTAGAGAAATCCGAATCATATTTGCGATTATAGAAAGCATGTACCCACGTATTGAATTCAAAAGGAACCTCTGGAGTCAAATTTGCACGATCCACAAACATCTTTTCAAGGGTCTTATCATCCATCCTCTTATATGTGTTTTCATGTACAACATATTGTTTATCAAATCTTTTTGGTTTTTTACGCTTTGCTTGCTGTTCAGTAGGATATCCAAAGACAATCATTGTAACTGGAAAAACATATCTTGGTAGATTCAACACCTCTTTATGATATTCATATTTCTCCATTATATCTCCAATATAACATGATCCTATACCTAAGCTCTCAGCAGCCACAACTGCATTTTGTGCTGCGATTAATGCATCGTTACACCCTAACAACAACTCACCTACACCTGGCTTTCTAGGATTGTTTTCTACAATTGAAAATGTATCAATCCACTTTTGATAGTCCGCACAAAAAATTAAAGCCAATTTTGCTTTCGCTATAAACGGTTGATTGTCACAGCTTTTAGATAGATTGGTTAACAATTCTTGATCGGTTACATCAATGATTGTATACATCGTTTGATTACCCGCACTAGGTGCTTGGATAGCAGCATTTATAATTGCTTCTTTATCTATAGCAGAGATTTCCTTATCCTCAAAAACTCTTACCGATTTACGATCATTTAAGCTTTTTATTATTTCATTCATTCTCGTTCCTCCTGTATTTCTCAATATGCATATTATAGCATATTAGTTAAAGTAAAAAGAAGTATAGCTTATGCTACACTTCTTTTCATAGTTGGTTCTAACGCCTTTAATAATACCGGGATTAATAATAGTCCTAAAATCAATGTAGGCCCCATATAAGAAAAATTATATGCTGCTGAAGGGAGTAAGTCCAACCCCCAAACGATAACCCCCGAAATAGTACTGAAGACAAATCTTGCTACATTCGTTATTAATACCCCTGTATAAAATAATCCATAATTTGGAAATAAACTTGCTAACCCATATACACTGAATGCAAATAAGTAATCTAACGCAAACCCAATTAGATCTGGGGTATACATTGGCCCAGTTATAAACTGAGCAAACACTGATAACAATGCAACCATAAATCCTTTCTTCCAACCCAAATGATAAGAAGCCATCAACAAGGCAATTGTTGAAACCCCCAAAGAACCACCATTTGGCATCTGCAAGAACGGTACCATGTTTGTTAGATAGTCTAACACCATAAACAAGGCAATATAAAATGCCATTAATACAATATCTCTAGTTTGATTTCTTTTCATAAAAAAACACCTCCGTGAGGCGTAGCAAAGTAATCTTACAATAAGATCAGACTCCCTACGCTAGTATTAACTAGATCAGGTCATAAGGGACTGTATACACATCTCAGCCATTTCTGGCGCCCCTGTCTTGACTTACACATTATAAATTATCTATTTAAGAAAAGCAACCATATGAACATCAATAATCCATTGACTCTATCCCTTTAATCTTCAATTTATCAATTCTCCATATCTTACGATCTACATCCATCATTAATCGTACACGCATATGCATTGATTGAGCTACTTGCTTGTTTTTACGCAAAAGACTTTTTCCTTTATCTACTGTTTGAAACAAAGTAAAATCAACAAGCTTATGAATTTCATTTTGATCCACTTCTTTTACCGACACAAGCATAGAGGATATATATGTCACCCCTACCAATTCCGTCTCTATTTTAGATATCACTTCTTCACTACAAAAAGATTCATATTTCAATTCATCTCTACTTTCAAATACATATGTATTAAACTTTTCAATCGTCTCTTTCACCAATGTATCACTTGTAGTAGAATTTCTTTTTTTACTTTCACTTATTTTCTTCTTTGGTAATATCCTTTGTTTTGAAAGTTCCTTTTTTGACCAAGGGTCATGCAAAGCATCCATTAATTCACTTGGTACCTTATAATCTCTTTTTTTATCTTTGGTTTCCATAACACCATTATACCAAGAAAATGATTTTATTGAATGCTATTTTCTTAATTATATAAAATCATAAAGCCAGCATCCACCCCATAAACAGACTAGTTTGATATGATTGCTTATAGACAAGTACAATCTTAAACATTATCTATATCATCATCAAAAAAAGACTATTAACTTTCATTAATAGTCTGATATATAAAACGTAATTTAAACAACATTAGCAAACATCGGTTTCATTTGTCGTTGTGTAATCAAATAAGACATAACTAATATCAAGAAAGTAATATCAAAGTTTGTCTTAACAACTAATTTGATAATGACACAAACTATCAAAGCAAAAATATCTAAGTATAAATATCTTTTTTCAAAATTATACTTTAAGACAATTCTTCTTTTAATTAAAAAGCTACGTATCGCCACATATGAGGCAAGAATCGCTATCAAAATATCTGCCGAATAATGAATCAAATAATTTTCTGTCAACCAGTTTTTAAAGAAAAGCAATACAATGAATGTTGTAAACACTTCCCAAATATTTGATACATTAAATTTCTCATAATCGCGATCACGAATTTTTTTCTGTTCCTCTTTTATTAATCCATTTCTTTTTATCCTTTGAATATATTTACGATAATCACTTGGTATCGATTTCCCTTCTTCTAGATTGCTCAATACAACGGATACATATATATTTAAATCATCAGGATGATTGTTAAGTAAATAAGAAAGAATTTTCGTATACTCTTCCTTTTGTTTTTCCGTTAGCTTTTTTACTCGGCGTTCATTATCTCTTGCAATATCTGAATAATCAATTGCTTTCATTATTTGTAATTGACCTCTATTTTACTTACATCATCAATTCGAATATCCGATTCAAAGAAATGTTTTATAGCCTCCACCAAATAAGCAGTATCTTTACTACCTGCAGTTTCATATGCTGAGTGCATTGCAAGTTGTGGAAGTCCAAGATCCACTGCATTCATAGATACTTTAGTAGATGATATATTTCCTAAGCTACTTCCTCCAACCATATCGCTACGATTTGCAAAATGTTGATAAGGAATTTTAAAATGATTACACAAATCAGTAAATACTGCATTACTAATTGCATCGGTTGTATAACGTTGGTTTGCATTATACTTTATTACAATTCCTTTATTCAAATAAGCACAATTCTTTTTATCTGTTAATTCTGGATGGTTTGGATGAACTGCATGTGCATTATCACAAGACAGCATAAAGCTTTTAGCAATTGCACTATAGTAGTCTTTATTTTCATATCCTAAACTTAAATTGATTCGCTGCAATACATCATATAAGAACGTTGATCCAGCTCCTTGTTTTGTGGAAGAACCAACTTCTTCATTATCAAAACAAGCATATACTGCAATTGACTTTGTATTCTCTGCATTCATAAACCCTTTTAAAGATGCAAATGAACATTGTAAATTATCCAACCGTGGAGAAGATATGAATTCATCCTTCACTCCCCATTCAATGGAATTATCACGATTGTATAAGAACATATCACTTCCCAATATATCTTCGCGTTTTACACCTAACTCAGCAGCCAAAAATTTGTAATAGTCACCTGCTTGTAATTCTCCCGCACTAAATAATGGTAATAAATCTACTTGATTATTATATTTAATTCCATTGTTTGCATCGCGATTCAAGTGAATTGCAACATTTGGAATAACAAGAATGTCACGATCTATTTTCAACAACTTTGATTGTATTGTATTTCCTTCCTTGACTACAATCCGCCCCGCCAATGATAAAGGACGATCGAACCAAGAAGCCGCAAGCATTCCACCATAGCCTTCTGTATTTAATTGTAAATATCCTCCTTGTCCAGCTAATTCAGCATTTTCTTTTACTTTATACGTAGGTGAATCACTATGTGCTGCCGTAAGCTGGAAATGATAATTATCCATATCTTTTCCAATATGAAAAGCAATGATACTTGAGCCATTACGAATGGTGTAATATTTTCCATTTTTTGTCAAATTCCATTGGGTCGTTTCATCTAATTGTGTAAACCCTGCTTCATCCAATTGCTTTTTAATTTCTGCAACTGCATGAAAACATGTTGGACTATCTTTTAAAAACGATAATAATTCTTTATTTATATTTTCTAACATGAAATATCCTCCATATCTTATGCGTATTATAACACTCTTTATTTCTAATATCTATTTGAATACAAATGAAAAAGAAAGCCTACGCTTTCTTTCCGTTTTGTCGTCTTGCTATAGCTGGCAATATTAATCCCAATCCTAGCAATACAAATGGTGTAAGAACATTTAAAGCGATGTGTTGAAGATCACCTTTAAACATACCACCTAAACAAGCAAATGCTGTAAAAGCAAAACACCAAATCCCTGCAATTAAACCTAAAACTTTACTCTTTGTAAATTGATAATCAGCTTTATATTTGTTACCAGCTCGTTTTAACGCAATATAAGCAACAAATACCCATAAGTATCGTAGTGGCATGGTAACAGAGTTTAATTGAATCAAAGATTTAAACATTGCATTTACATCACCAGGTAACAATCCTGGTACAATGATTAAGATTGCAACAATAACCGTAACCAATTTAATTCCATTAATATATACCCCTTTATCATTAAGCTTCAACATATTTTTTGGAATATAGTTTGTATCCGCTGAATCTAGTAACATACGAAGTGGAGCATCAATTGAAACAATTAACACTGACAATTGTCCTACCACATTACATAAAGCATATATAATCATAAATAAATTTCCTACATGATAATATTCCCCTAATCTTTGAAATGCATAATATGCACCATTCATCATTAAATCTTCAGGAATATTATTTGGATCAAACATCATACCTAATGCTATTGTTCCCAAGATGGCTGTTATCGCAACCATGATTGCTAAGAAAATCATCCCTTTTGGAAACCCTTTACTCGGATCCTTCATCTTGTTTACATATGGAGATATCCTCTCACACCCTCCAACTGCAAATACCAAAATTGATAATGAAGTTAAAAATTTCCCATCAAAGGATGGCATAAACGTATCTAAACTCCAGTCAATTGAATGAATTTGATCACCTGCAATCGCTGGTGCCGCCATCATTAATACTATAAACAAAAGCGACATGACAAACATGGAAGAACCCGCTATCGTCGCAATATTCTTAAGTGGATTGATTCCTCTTGTAGATATCAATACAAAGATCAAGAACACCAATAAACAACCTATCTGCAACAATAATGGATTCATATCATTAACATAAGTTGCACTTCCTGTAATCGCCCAACTTAGTGCAATAAGTGCACTTTGTGGTTTTTGTGATATATATGGCATATGTACTACCCAATATGTCCAACCTGCATAATACGCAATTCGTGGTCCAATTGTTTCATGAATCCATGAACTTACTCCACCACCTAAATTCTTAAATGCTGATCCCATTTCACCAACCATAAGTGCATATGGAACAAAATATAAGGCAAACATTAGTATCCATGAAACAATTGCTTTTAATCCATTATATTCAGAAAAACCATTTACTACATTTCCGAAGCTCCAAACAGATGCAAAAGCCATAAAAGCAAGATTATACCATAAGATTTTTTTTGACTCTTTCATACTTCCCCTCACTCTCCAAACATATATTATTATACTCTTATTTTTAAATAAGTACATTCATAAAAATGAGAAAATACTTTCTGTTAGACTTCAAGGTTAATGCAATAGATGATTGCAATAACCTTGAAAATACAATATTGAATTTAGTCAACGTATTTCCTTGCTAGAAGCTGCAGAACTTTTAAATGTAAACAGTTCAACAATCTATAGAGAAATTATGCAGCATAGAATTAAACAAGCATACAAGCAAAACCAGTATTACCATAGTAAGGACCACCAAAGTCGTCTAAATTGTCCGTTTACAGAAAAATTCCCGTATACTTGCAATAATTGTGAAAAGTATCCGAGATGTACAAAAACAAGGTTTAAATATGATGCTTATAGTGCCAATGAAATAGCTAGGAAGGAATTAAAAAACTCAAGAAGTAAACCTTCTCTATCAAATGCTGATATCAAAAAATTAGATAAAAAGATATCTCCACGTGTATTACAAGGACAGTCTTTATATCATATACTTCAAAGTGATAAGACGATTTTAAAATCTGAATCCACAATACGTCGTTATATTGATCAAACACTTCTTACATGCAGAAACATTGATTTACCTAGAAGCTGCAAATCTGTGAACAGTTGTATTCGAAATCTCATTCAAAAATTACAACAGCTTTATCATAGAATTTTCTTTGATTGCATTCTCACAGATAATGGGTCAGAATTCAAAAATTTGCACAATGAAGAACAAGACTTAGAGACTGGAGAACAATTCTTTAAACTTTTCTTCTGTGATCCTTACTCATCATTTCAAAAAGGAGGATGTGAACGCAATCATGAATTATTTCGATATATCCATAAAAAAAAAGAAAACCTTCGACAATCTAACTCAAGAAGATATATCTGAAGCGTTTTCTCATATCAATTCTTAAACAGGAAATCACTAAAGGGACGATCACCATATCAAGCCTTTAGTAAAAAGTTTGGCATAAAGTCAGAGATTCTTGGTATAAAAAGAATTGATCCAAAAGATGTAAAATTGAAAAAATAAATAACAATTTCGCACCTAAGACACAACTTATTCCATTGCAATAAGGTTGAAAACTAAAAGGTAGCAACCTTTTTTCGTCATGTCCTTAACTAACTATATTATACACAATAACTTAGAAATGAGCGAGATTTATATAGAAAATCGCTCATTTCTTTAGTATTATTCTATATTTTTATTGAAAACCTGATTTATTGCATTTACTTTGAAATCTAACCGAAAAAATACTTTCGATAAACAACAAAATCGCGGAGAGGTTATTTCCGCGATTTTACTCTGATTTTTCATTTTATATTGGAACTAAAAAATTCAGATTTTGCTATGTTCGTTTATATTAAGATAATTTATACATTTATTCCTTATAAAATCGTTCTATTATTTCTTGGTCATCTTTTCGTCTATTCTTATTTGCGACTAAATATAAGTAACATGATATTACTGTAAACACCAAAATAATCATCGCAATAATATCATACCAACAAATCATGCTTGCATCCTCCTTGACTCTTTCAAATGTGTGTTTCGCACTTTTGTATAACCTACAGTTGTAGCAATCAACAATGTGCTTATACCTAGTAATATCCAATGCGTATAACAAGTTTGATTTAATACGGAAAGTGATTTCTTAACTTCTGTAAACTCGTCTCTATCAAATGAATAAACCTTATAGTTTTCATCATTTTTTAATTTATCAATCTCTTTCAGTCTTGCTATGATTGAATCATAACGATTTTCACCAGACAGACTACTTTCCTTTTTTAGTGTGAAACTGTACTCTTTTCGTCTAACTGTGTCTAAAATTTTCTCAACTTCTTTCGATCCTATTTCATTTATCACCTTGTCTACCACTTCTCTATCAAGATTCACTTGATTCCCTTGGTTTCCACTTTCAGGAATATTAGGATAATTAGGACTTATCGAAGCAGACTGTTTTTTCCCAGCTACAATCTGAATAGTTTCTATTGTCCACCAAATTGTTGATATATCATTCTCGTCATACCCATCATGTGAGAGCATAAGCTCTCCATCAATCATTGAGGTCATATTAAAATCACCAAAAGTAAAGGCTATATTTGTTCCGCTCGTACTTGTGTCTACGTTACGAATTCGAAACTTAATTTTAGCGACAATACCCCCACTCTTGTTTCCAGTACCTGGATCTCTTTTTTCACTAACAAACCGAATTTTCCCTTTCTTTCCATTAGCATTTTGAGACATATTTGACCATCCAGTATTTTTTAACTCAGCACACATAGAAGAATTCACTTCACTGAAACTACTGTATAACTCCAAACTATTGTAATCATATGTGATACTCTCCATGAAAGATACTGCATCTGTATTCGCAGGAAGTATTATATTAACTTGTATAATATTCCCATTTTGATAATGCATTACACCATTTTCCTCATACGGTTGCGCACCACCCCCAACATACTCAATCGTATGATGCAAAGTTCTCGACACTTGATTTGATGTCACTTTATTTTGAGCATTCATGCTACCATTTTCCATCCAAAACAGCAGTCCAACCATAACCAATAATAATATATTCTTTTTCATAATAAATAAACAAATCCTTTCTTAATACATAACCCTCTATAAATTAACTCCTGCTGGAACCTTGACATAAGGAGGTTCATCGCTAGGATTCATTAAGTGATAGTTAATTCTCGCTACATCATATGAATCTATAATTCCATTTCCGTTCGCATCTGATAATAGAAGTACTAACTCTGTTTGTGAATCTTCATTCATTATGTAGTAACTAAATCTAGCTTTATCATATGAATCAACCATTCCATTTTCATTGTAATCAAATAACATAACATCTCTTGTTTTTTGAACAACACTGATTGTAACTGTTTTTTCAACATAACTACTACCTGTTCCATAACTATATGTAATGTTGTAATCTCCTAAAACACCATTTTTAATATTGTTTAAGTTGCCATTAGAAATAGATACAGTTGGAGCCGCAGTCGTTCCATCCGCAAATACTACTTCTGCTTCATTAAACGGAATTAAATCTTCTGCTTTTGTAATTTTCTTTGCATCATCATTTGTAATTTCACCATCATTTGCTTCTAATGCAACTTTTCCATCTGGTGATATTACAGCTTCATCTGAAACAACTGTGATTTTTACTGTTTTTTCAACATAACCATCACCTGTTCCATATGTATACATAACATCGTAAGAACCCAATGTTCCTTTTTTGATATCCAACCATTCATTATTTGTCACTGTAACATTTGGTGTAGCTGTGCTACCATCAAACATTGTCACTAATGCTTCGTTATAAGTGGATAAATCTGTTTTTGCTGATAATGCTTTTGCTTGACTTACTGTAATATGTTTGTCTTTTGCATATAAACTTGCTTTTTCATTTTCAGAAACTTCAGACCCATCTTTAATTACTGTTAATTTCACCTTTTTTAATAAAGTACTTGCAGGTGTAGGATATGAATATGTAACATTATATGTTCCTAAAGCACCATCTAGAACATCTAACCATTCACCTGTAGTAACATTTACATTTGGTGTAGGAGTTGTTCCATCTAGCATCATAACAACAGCTTTATTAATTGGAATTAAATCTGCTTTAGCTCTTAATGCTTTTGCATCTTTTTGGAAAATAAATCCATCTTTTGCAGATAAGCTTCCGTATTCATCAGTTGCTGCATCATCATCGATAACATTTACTCTAAAAGTTTCAGTAACTTGTTTATCACCTGTTCCATATGTATATGCAATTTCATATGTTCCAATTGTTCCTAGTTTAATTGATGCAAAATCTAACGTTGTTACACTAGGAGTAGGATTTGTTCCATCCATTGCTGTTACTTTTACTTTATTAATACCTATTAAGTCTTCCTTAGCTACTAATGCTCTTGCTTGTGTTTGTGTAATTTGAGCATTTTCCCCTTCAATTTGATGCGCTTTGTCTTTTGCAATTTCTAAAGTTACAGTTTTGCTAACCGCATCATCACCACTTCCATATGAGAACACTATAGTATAATCACCTATTACACCCTTTTTAATATTTGTCCAATCCGACACACTAATTTGTGGAGTGTATGTATTTCCATCTGAATCTGTAACAAGTGCATTTGCTAAATCAATCAAATCACTTTGACTAACTAAAGCTTTAGCTTCACTTTCAGACAATTCAATATCATCTGCTGATAGACTATATTTTTCATTCTTAGAAACTTCATCGTTATCTCCAATAACGGTGATTTTAACTTTAAGATCCGTTTCATTCACACCAGAACCATAAGCATAATACACATCATATCCACCTTTATTACCACTTCTGATTTCTGTCCAATTGTTTGCTGATACTGATGCATCAGGATTCGCAGTTGTACCATCGGCTAAATATACAATTGCTTTATTGTATGGACGAAGCTCATTACGATTAGTTAAATTTTTCGCAATGGATTCTTTTATAAATCCCGATTCTGCATATACTGCGAATTTTCCATCTGGAGAAATTTCTGATCCATCTGGAACAACCACCACGTTAACAGTTTTTTCTGCTAACCCTTGGCCACTACCATACTTATAAGTGACAGGATAAGCACCAATTTTTCCTGTTTTCAATGTTGAAAATTGACTACATACAACACTTGGAACTGCACTTGTCCCATCGCTCTTTGTAACTTTAGCACTATTTAAATTAATCAACTGTGAAGTGCTTGATAATGCTTTAGCTTCACTTTGTGTAATAATTTTATCTTTTGCATAAACTGCATTATTTCCGTCTGGAGAAATTGTACTTCCATCTTCAATAACATTTAACTTAACTGTTTTAGAATCTGATAAACCTGCATCACTATACGAATATGTAACTGTATAAGCTCCTAAAGTTCCCGATTTAATTGCAGCTAAATTTGATGCTGTTGCAGTTAAATTCAAAGGCGTTCCATCTCCCAATTCAGCAACTACTTTATTAGTTGCTTTTAAATCCATTGCTGTATTTATAAGCTTTGCATCACTTTGTGTAATAAAGCCGTCTTTTGCATTAAAGTTAACACTTGGTGACTTTGCCATTACAGTTACGCTTGGTAAGTCACAAGACATTGTATTGATCTTATCATTTATATCATATCCTGGTGTTAACCAGTTGAAATCAATATCTACTGCATCATAATTTTTAAAATCAAAAGTTATTGGTGTTCCTGCATCTGTTTCAACACCATTATTTATCTTGAAATATATTTTTGCAATCGCTCCACCTTCATTAATAGGTACATCTGTTTTATATGTAGATGAACGTAATAATATATATGAATGCGTACTCGAAACTGAATGAATCCCTACCAAGTTAGACCAGCTACTTGCTTTGAAGTTCGAATCTAAAGACGCCAAAATATCATCAGAGGTTGAAATTAATTGAACCTTTGTAGGATCATAATGAACTTCTTCTTTTAAAGAAATTGCATAATTATCTACTGGTAAAGATAATCTAACTTCAAGAATACTTCCATTTCTATAGTATGTTGTCCCTCCTTCATTATAACTTGGAGCAGAAACTCCATAGCCAGTTCCATCATTCCAAGTCACTGTATTGTTCATAACAATCGGACCATAAACTGATACGCCATCACCCACAATTGCGCTAACATTCAATAACGAAGATGGCAAAATGCATGTAATTGCTAAAGCTATAGCAAAAAACATCTTATTTAATTTGAATATATTTTTTTTCATATTATCCTTTCTAAATCGACAAGCAAGAAAAGATGCCTTCACACCTTTTCTTTATTTATCTTTTCTATTTACTACTTGATTTAACTTTTTTAACACCAAATCCCATCGCTACCATTGACATCAATGCTGTAAACATCCATGCAATAGTATTTGTAGTATCTGCTGTTCCAACACCAGTAGAACCATCTCCCGCTCCAGCAGTAGATGCTGCAGAAATTACTGAATCTTTACTTCCATCATTTCCGTTTCCACTGTTATTACCATTGTTCCCACTATTATTTGATCCATTTATTTTTATTAGACCTTTCACAATGTAATTCTCTTTAGTAGCACTTAATTTATTCCATTCATTTACATCGCTACCATTATATTTTGTAATTACGCGATTACCATCGCTATCATAAGATATAATTGGCATTACCAATTCATAATTGACACCAAATGTCTGATCACCAATTAATTTACCATCACTATCTACCTTATATTTTTCCGTATTTCCATTCAAAGCAACACCTTCAACCATAAATGTTGATCCATCATTACATGATACCGTTACCTTAAATGCATCATTTACTGCATCTTGTAATTCTTTTTTCATATCATCTTCAGAAGTACCAGCATCAAACGTAAACTCTTTTCCTGTTTTATCTACTTTTGTAATTGTATATGTTCTTTCTGTAACTGTTACTGTTGCTGTAGCCGTTGTTGTTTTTCCATAATCATCTGTAATTGAATATGTATATGTGTATGTTCCAGCTTCTGGTTGATGTTTCGTGAATACTCCATCTCCTCCAGAAATTGTTACATTTTCTTTACCGACTGTATTTCCTTGGCTATCTTTAACTGACGAAATTAAACTACTAGGGTCAAACACATCACCTTCATAAATTGTTTTTGTAGCTGTTTCTAAGCTAATGCTAGGTGAAGTTTCATTTGCTTTTGGTTTTTTCACAACAATTGAGAATGGGTCACATTCACAGAACATTGATAACTTATCTGCTGGATCAAAACCTAATGTCAAATAATCAAAATTTGCATCAATAGCATCAAAGTATGGTGATGTAAATGTTATTGTTGTTCCCTCCTCAGTGGCAACTCCTTGGTTAATTTTGAAATAAATTTTACACAACTTTCCACCTTCATAATTAGGTGTACAAGTCCTTGATGCTGCTTGGATCCTTATCATACTTGTTGTTGCGTCAATTGGGTACCCATTACAAAGCATTTCAAAATTATCTTTGTAAAAGCTACTTGGCATCGTTGCTGTAACATCAGTATACGATGATACTAATGTTAGTTTCGTTGAATCATAACGTATCTCATTCATTGTACTGATTGTACTATGATTATCTGGCAATACAACTGCCACCTCAATAATACTTCCATCTTGAAAATAAGTTACCCCATCTTCTACATAAGATGATGGTGATACACCATATCCCGCAGAACCATCTGCCCATGTTACTGAGTGCGTAGCTTTAAAAGGTGGGGCAAGTGTACTCACTTGCTGGTCTGCGTGCGCTTTGCTACGTGAACCCTCAATAATAAGTCCAGTTCCAACAAGTGCTACAATAAGCATACATATGAAACTAACTCTAAATTTCATTTTCGATTTAATCATTTTATTTCTCCTTCCTGTTAAATCTTTACTAAGAACCTTCGTCCTCACAAGTTATGACGAAATGAAAATAAATTACGTTCTATTCAAAATAATCTTTAAATAACTCAAATAAAATATGTAATATATTTTTGGCTAACATATTACATATTTTTAACTATATTAATTTAAACCAAATCAATTTGCCTCTACTATATCATTCACCTTTATATCAAATGTTGCATAATTTCCAGCATGATCATACAATCGTAATTCGCCATTTGCAAGTATTTGTTCCTGTAATGTTGCAATCATATTTTTATCATCAATGCTTTTAAATGAAATTCTTTGATTATTTGAAATAAAATATGATCTAGAAAAATCAACCCCTGCTAAATCATCCATAGCTGTAATTTGTAATAGCCCATTTCGTTCTTCCATTGAAACTATCTCTGGGAGAGATTTGTCAATATTAGAAATAGCTATATCTTTATGAAAATCTCCGTAAGCAAAATTATATATTCCATTACCTTTAGCAATAAAGCTTATCGTTTTTTGATCCTCTTTATGTACTTCTATGCTCTCGTTATTAAAGATAATAGAAATCAACTCCTCATTTATATCATTATCAAACCTTAAAACAATTTGAAGATTTTTATTAGTCAAATTGTCATCAAAATTTATTTCTTCAAGCTTTGCTTCTTCCAAAATTGCTTCACTTTCATTATTTGATGCTTGTAATTCATTAATACCAATATATGCACTTGTTCCACCAATCAGAATACTTGATGAAATAATAGCAACTGTTACAGCTGTTGATACCCCCTGCACACCTACTGAAGCAATTGTTGTTATCTCTGTAGATTGTGCAATCGTTTTATAAATAAAGTCTTGCTTATCCATACTAAGTGACTCACTTTCTACAATTCGTTGAAATAACCGCACTGTTAATGGATTAATCGAAAACATTAAATACCTAGATGGTGTAATTTTTTTATTAGTTAATTCTTTTTGTAAAATCTTGCGAATTCGATATAATCTACTTTTGATTGTCCCCTCAGGCATATTCATAATTTGGGCAATTTCATCAATATTCAAATCACCAACAAAACGAAGTGTTGCAATTCTTTGTGACTCATTTGGCAACTTATTAATTTCTTCTTTAACCTCTAAAAAAAGTTCATTTCGCACCATTTGTTCTTCTGTGCTAGCATCATCATTTGAATATACATCTTCAAAAAGAACTTCATTTCTTTCAGAATATTTAACATTTCTCCGATATATATCTAGGCTGCAATTATAAGTTATCCTAAAAACCCAGGAGTTAAATGCTCCTGTTTCTTTTACATTTCCACGGTTTTTTATAATCTTTATAAATGTTTCTTGCACTACTTCCTCAGCGTCTGCACTATTATGCAAAACAGAGAATGCCATATAATGAATTTTATTTTGATAATTCCTATATATTTCAGGAAAAACCGTATCATCTCCATCTAGAAATTGTCGTATTATCTTTTCCTTTAATTTTGACATATTTTGCCCTCTCTATACATATGACGTCAACCAATTTATATACGTTTTGAATTTATATCATTTACCATTCCCAAAAGAATTAAATGGATATAGAATAATAATCCCTCTTGAAATAATATTTTTTGCTTTAATCGCTCCAAAAGAACGTGAATCACTAGAGTAAGGGCGATTATCACCCAATACAAAATATTCATCTTCTTTCAAAGAAACAGGACCAAAATCCTTCGTAAAAACTGATGATGTTTTAAGATAGTTCTGTTTATATTGCGCATCTAAAAACGGTTCTTCTACTTCTATCCCATCTACATACAGTTTGTCATTCATATAGAAAATCGTTTCTCCAGGTAAACCAACCACTCTTTTCACTAATTCTATATCTTCACCTTTTCTATTATTTGTATCTTTTATGATTACAATTTCAAAACGCTTTATATCTTTAATATTAGAAAATAATTTATTACTAACGCCATACTCACCAGCTTTTAATGTAGGATACATACTATCACCATAAATTTCAACTTGATGAAAAATAAATCTTGTAATTACAAAAATCAAAATCAGAAAAATTATTAGTACTTTTATCATAATGATATTCCAGTACTTGATTTTATCTTTATCATCAGTTTCTCTCATTATAAGTTTATTCTATATCCTCTACCCGTATATCATAAGATGCATAGTTACCAGCTTTATCATATAACATCAAGGTAGCATCCTTCTCTAACGCTTCTTTAATTACAGCAATATCTTGTTTGCTTTTCATGATAGTAATTTTTTCATCATCAACTTTAATATGTGACTTCTTATAATCAATCCCACTACCTTTATCAGTTACTGTTAATGTCAATAAGCCAGACGAATCCTTATTAATACTTTTCAATACAGGCCCATCTTTATCAATATTATCGATTTTTATCGTTTCGCTAAATTTTCCATATGAAATCTTATAATTTCCATTCTTCTGTACTATAAAATGAAGAACATCATCTTCTTTTTTTACTGCTATTTTCTTTTTGTTAGATGTAACGCTCAGCTTTGACTCATCAGCATCTCCGCTAATCATAATTGCCACCTGCACATCAGTATTAGTCTTTTCTTTTTTATATACGATATTTTCTATGTATGAGGTTGCAACTACCGAATCCTTACTATTTGACATTTCAAATATTGATATTGTTGCAACTAGTACGATAACAACACTTAAAGTAACCAATACTATTTTGAGTCTTTTCTTGGATTTATCACTATTTTGAATAAATGTCATAATTTCCTTAATTTTCTTCATCATCTTCTCCTACTTACATTTCATTCCCGCTTCACTTAAATTCTTTTTAGCTGTTTCAAGTTTAATTTTATCTTCATCTGCTGACAAAAATTGAACTAGTAAACCTGACTCTTTCAATTCTTTAATCGTACTATCGTCAATTGCTATCTTAATTGTTTCTTTTAACTCTTTATCTGAAATTTTATACGAGTAGTCTACTCCTTTAATTTTTTTATACTGTTTCCCAACCGTTTTAGCTATTTCTTCTAAATCTTCTTTTGAATATAGTTCCTCATCAACTTCAATTTGATTATCATATGTAATCTTTTGAACCTCTCCATCTTTTGATTCCATTGTCACCGTAGATTCTGGTGTTGTTATATCTTCAAATGTACATACTGTTTCTTTTGTCTTTGATCCGCATGCTCCTAATAGTAGCACACATGAAAATAGCATTAATATTCTTTTTCTCATTTCTCAGTTTCCTTTCTTCATTTATTCAAGCTACAGATATTTCTGCTCACTTCATAAATATGACGAAAGAAAAATCAATTGCGTTCTACATCTTTAAAAAAAAATCATTTTTCCACAAAAAAAAGCCAAGAGTATCTTAAATAACTCTTAGCTTTTATATGCAATATGTGGGAGTGAACCTTGATCAATAGTCTAAGCTATAAAGGTTTTTACGAGATCTAAGTCTCAAATGTGAACACTCCCTAATTAAAGTATATCACATTCCCTCACACATTTGCGTAAGTCTTATGTTTTATTAAGATATCTCTTAACTTTATAATACGAAAAAGAATGCCAAATGGCATTCTTAATGTAAATATTCTATTTTTTAAATTATTTAATAATTTCAGTAACGTTTCCAGCTCCAACTGTACGTCCACCTTCACGGATTGAGAACTTAGTTCCTTGTTCAATCGCGATTGGTGCAATAAGTTCAACTGTCATTTCTACGTTATCACCAGGCATAACCATCTCAGTTCCTTCTGGTAAAGTAATAACTCCTGTTACATCCGTAGTTCTGAAGTAGAATTGAGGACGGTAGTTAGAAACGAATGGTGTATGACGTCCACCTTCTTCTTTACTTAAAACATATACTTGTGCTTTAAATTGAGTATGTGGTGTTACACTACCAGGTTTACAAAGAATTTGTCCACGTACGATTTCATCACGGTTAACTCCACGAAGCAATGCTCCAATGTTGTCTCCAGCTTCAGCGTAATCTAACAATTTACGGAACATTTCAATTCCTGTAACAACTGTTTTCTTAGTATCTTTGATACCAACGATTTCAACTTCTTCATTGATGTTTAATTGTCCACGTTCAACACGTCCTGTAGCAACTGTACCACGTCCTGTAATTGTGAAAACATCTTCTACTGACATCAAGAATGGTTTGTCAGTTTCACGTACTGGATCTGGAACGTATTCGTCAACTGCATCCATCAATTCATTGATTTTTTCTACCCAAGCAGCATCTCCTTCAAGAGCTTTAAGAGCAGATCCACGAATTACTGGAGCGTTATCTCCATCAAAGTTATATTCGCTTAATAATTCACGAACTTCCATTTCAACTAAATCTACTAATTCATCGTCATCAACCATATCACATTTGTTTAAGAAAACAACGATTTTGTCAACACCTACTTGGTTTGCAAGTAGAATGTGTTCACGTGTTTGAGGCATAGGCCCATCAGTTGCAGCAACTACTAAGATTGCTCCATCCATTTGTGCAGCCCCAGTAATCATGTTCTTAACGTAGTCAGCATGACCTGGACAGTCAACGTGTGCATAGTGACGTTTTTCTGTTTGGTACTCAACGTGTGCAGTATTGATTGTAATTCCACGTTCTTTTTCTTCTGGTGCTCCATCAATTTGGTCATAAGCTTGCGCTTCAGCTTGACCTTTGTTAGCTAATACATTTGTAATAGCTGCTGTTAATGTTGTTTTACCGTGGTCAACGTGACCAATTGTTCCAATATTAACATGTGTTTTCGATCTATCGAACTTTTGTTTAGACATTTTAATTTCCTCCTAATAAGTTTCTTTTCATCTTAGTGGTTTTTACCACAAATTAATTTAGTTATCCTTTTTTATTTTAAATCAAAATAATCATAAAAGCAACATCTAAAATGAATTATGCACTTGCACGTTCTTTCATGATTTTTTCACCAATACTTTTTGGTACTTCAGAGTAGTGTGCAAACTTCATTGAGTAGTTACCACGCCCTTGAGTGAACCCACGTAAGTCAGTTACATATCCGAACATTTCTGAAAGTGGAATCATTGCTCTAACGCTAATTGCATTTCCTCTTTCTTCTTGTCCATCAATCATTCCACGACGAGATGATACATCCCCCATAACTGATCCCAAGTATTCACTTGGTGCTGTAACTTCAACTTCCATGATTGGTTCAAGAAGTACTGGATCACATTTCTTTGCAGCTTCTTTAAGTGCCATACTAGCAGCAATCTTATAAGCCATTTCACTTGAATCGACATCATGGTAAGACCCATCAAATAAAGTTGCTTTGATATCAATTACTTCATATCCTGCAAGCATACCATTATGTAAAGCAGATTCCACTCCTTCACCAACAGCTTTGATATATTCTCTAGGAACCGATCCACCAACTGTCTTATCTTCAAATATGAATCCTTCATTAGGATTTGGTTCAAATTTAATCCAAACGTGTCCATATTGTCCACGTCCACCTGATTGTTTAATGTATTTCCCTTCACAATCTGCTTCCTTGCGAATTGTTTCACGGTAAGCAACTTGAGGTGCCCCAATATTTGCTTCTACTTTAAACTCTCTTTTCATACGGTCAACAATGATATCAAGATGTAGTTCACCTACACCAGCGATAATTGTTTGTCCTGTTTCTTCATCTGTATAAGTTTTGAAAGTTGGATCTTCTTCAGCAAGTTTCGATAAAGCAAGTCCCATCTTGTCTTGGTCACCTTTTGACTTAGGTTCTACAGCAACACGAATAACTGGTTCAGGGAATACCATTGATTCAAGTACGATTGGTGCATCTTCAGCACACAATGTATCTCCAGTAGTAGTATCTTTCAATCCTACTGCTGCAGCAATATCTCCAGCATTCACTTCACTTATTTCTTTACGCTCATTCGAGTGCATTTGTAGAATACGTCCAAAACGTTCTTTTTTATTTTTCGTCGCATTCAATACATATGTTCCAGATTTTGCTGTTCCTGAATAAACTCTAAAATAAGATAATTTTCCAACATATGGATCTGTCATAATCTTAAATGCTAATGCACTAAATGGTGCACTATCAGAAGATTCACGAGCTTCTTCTTCACCTTTTGGTGTTGTACCAGTAATTGCTGGTACATCAATAGGCGAAGGTAAGTAAGCAATTACTGCATCAAGCAATAATTGAACTCCCTTGTTCTTATATGCTGAACCACAAAGTACAGGGAAGAATTCACCGGTAATAACAGCTTTACGAATTGCTTCTTTAATTTCATCAATAGTAGGTTCTTCACCTTCTAGAACTTTCATCATAAGTTCATCATCAAAATCAGCAACTGCTTCAATCAATCCTTGATGTAATTCATCACATTTTGCTTTTAAATCAGCAGGAATTTCGATTGTTTCAATTTCTGTTCCTAACTCATTTGTATAATTATAAGCTTTCATTTCAACCAAATCAATGATTCCGTTAAAGTTTGCTTCAGCACCGATAGGGTATTGAATTGGAGCACTCTTCGCTCCTAAACGATCAATAATTGTATGACAACTCATATCAAAGTCAGCACCTGTAGCATCCATTTTATTACAGAATACAATACGAGGTACTCCATAAGATGTTGCTTGACGCCAAACCGTTTCGGTTTGTGGTTCAACACCAGCTTTAGCATCCAATACGGTAACCGCACCATCTAATACACGAAGTGAACGTTCAACTTCAACGGTGAAGTCAACGTGACCTGGTGTATCGATAATGTTTACACGATACCCATTCCAAGCAGCTGTTGTAGCTGCTGATGTAATCGTAATCCCACGTTCTTTTTCTTGGTCCATCCAGTCCATTGTACTGGCACCATCATGAGTTTCCCCAATCTTATGATTTACCCCTGTATAATAAAGGATACGCTCAGTAGTTGTTGTTTTACCAGCATCGATATGGGCCATGATCCCTATATTACGTGTTTTTTCTAATGTAAATTCACGAGCCATGCCATCGTCCTCCTACCAGCGATAGTGAGCAAACATTTTATTTGCTTCCGCCATTTTATGGATATCTTCACGTTTCTTAACAGAAGCTCCATTTCCTTCAGCAGCATCCATAATTTCAGCTGCTAATCTTTGTTCCATTGTTTTTTCATTTCTTAAACGAGCATAGTTAACAATCCAACGAAGTCCTAATGTAAGTCTTCTCTCTTGAGAAACTTCAACTGGTACTTGGTAGTTTGAACCACCAACTCTTCTTGCTTTAAGTTCTAACATTGGCATAACATTTTCTAGTGCTTGTTCAAACACTTCCATCGGTTTCTTTTCCGATTTTACTTCAATAATATCAAACGCATTGTATAAGATTGTTTGTGCAACTCCTCTTTTACCATCAACCATGATTTTGTTAATTAAACGAGTAACTAATTTAGAGTTGTAAATTGGATCTACTAATACATCACGTTTTGCAATATGTCCTTTTCTTGGCATATCTAATACCTCCTTTTCATGATTGTGCGACTATTTCGCAGCTTTTGGTTTTTTTGTACCGTATAATGATCTAGATTGATTACGATCATTTACACCAGCACAATCAAGTGTTCCACGTACCACGTGATAACGAACCCCTGGTAAATCTTTAACACGTCCACCACGGATTAACACAACACTATGTTCTTGAAGATTGTGTCCAATCCCTCCGATATAAGCATTTACTTCCATTCCGTTACTTAAACGAACACGAGCATACTTTCTTAGAGCAGAGTTTGGTTTCTTTGGCGTCATTGTCCCAACACGCGTACATACTCCACGTTTTTGTGGTGCCGCTTGATTTGTTGGACGACTTTTCAAAGAGTTGTACCCTCTGTTCAAAGCAGGTGCTTTCATAATCCATACTTTATCTTGACGACCTTTTCTAACTAATTGATTAATTGTAGGCATATTTTCTCCTTTCAAATCTTACACACATTTCCGGGTGTGTCATTTTGTAGCATTTAAAATGTTCCTTTCGGAACTTCGCTAGCCTATTAATAATATAATAATAAAAGAGTGATGTCAACACTCTTTTATTATTTATTTCAGATCCATAAAACCCCATATTCCGTTTTTCCTTACCATGATTACACCATTTGCTGGTGCACTCAAATCATCATATTTCCCTTGAAAAAGAATATTCCCTTTATTATCCAACAATCCCATTTCATCACCAAGTTTAAAATATGCATAATTTTTATTTAAAACTTCCATATCATCATAGAGGTTTGATGTTAAGTTTATTCCTTCTTCATTTATTAATTTCCATTTATCTCCTTTACGAAGTGCCGCTAATCCATATACTCTTTTAGGACCAGCTACCGTAATATAAACTGTTCTTACTTCATCATATATATTATGACTAATAGGCTTATCATTTCTAAAAACAATATATTTTTTTGTTTCCTTATAGTCAAACTGTGGATTATCAAACCGATGTGTATCTACCTCAATAATTTCAGTCGTATCTTTTTCTCGAGTTTGATATAAAACCCATTTTAGTTTTGTATCAAACGAAGTTCCTGTTTCATTAAAATCTTGCATGAGCATATATACTTGTTGTCTATCTGAAAAATAAACAACTGGAGGATATGTGCCACCAATTCCACTACATATCCCTTTATCCTCCACTTCAACATCTATTAAATCCACTACATAGTGAATTGCTTCCATAGAATACTCATCTTTGGGTGGATATACAAATGCATAAGCATCTTCCCCCAAACATTGACGATATTTTTCTTGCTTCTCAAAAACCACGGTATTGTCAATATCTACAAATTTTGACTTGCCATTTTCAGTAAGTAAAAATCCTTTATCATAAAGTGCGATTGGTCGCTCATCAAGATAATGTGAAGGAACAACACGCCATGTATCTTCATTCAAAGCAGTTTGCGTATCAATCGGGTGGGGTTGTGTTTCACTTGGCGGATTGATATCAACTGTTTCTTTTTGCTTCAGTTGTTGATTATTAATTAAAATACCTGCTGTTGCCAGTACTGCAACAGCACTAACACCAGCTATAACTTTAGCAACTGTAGCAGTTGCAATCGTCACGCCGGCAATTGTAATCACTCCTGTACCCACTGCTGTACCACCTATTGCAGCTAGGGTCGTGGTAGAAACAACTTCAGGAACGATAGTAGAACTTGCTAAATCCTTTAATATATATAAGAAAAGTGGAATTGGTGCCACACTCCTCAATTTCGTCCCAGTTGATTCTACTTCTTCTACTTTCCGCTTGATTTGCTTCTTGCCATAATTTAATCTGCTTTTTACCGTATTTGGTGATATATCTAAGATATCTGCTATTTCATTGATTGATAGTTGTTGATAATAAAACATAAGAATACACATTCTATTTTCTTCACTTAATTCATCAATCATATTTGATATAGCTTCTTTCAATTCATTATAATTATATGTTTCTGATGGATTGAACTCTATTTTATCATCTTCAATAAACTCCTCAATATTTTGATCATCTTCTGTTGTATCTGTAAAAAGAAACGGCTTTTTTTTCTTTAAATAATCTTTTGCTTTATTGGCAACAATCCTATTTATCCATTGTGGAAACTTATTATCATCATCCAATTGTGATAACTTCGAAAATGCTATCACATATGCATCTTGGAGAATATCAAAAACTGTTTGTTCATCACTTACAAACTTCTTTGCTACAAAATATACATTATTTGAAGTTTGTTCATAAATTTCTTGTATCGCTTTTTGATCTCCGTCCCTAGCCCTACATACATAGTCACTAAGTCCCTCTTCTACGCTTCTTCTTTTAAAATTAAACACACTCATTACCCACACAAAGGTTTAATAAACCTATCTCCTTTCAACCACTTGACGACTAACCTTTTCCTAAAGTTTTAACTTTTTTAAAACTTTTTTTAAACTATCTCGTCTTATAACTGTAACAGGAGCTGATTAGAATGAAAAAATACATAACTATTCACCAACTACTGTTTAGTATTTCAAAAGACTATAGACTTAAGAAAAAACAGAAAAAGTTACTTTATAAGAATATCCAAAAAAAATTAGAAACCAAATAAAATTATTTTCTTTTAATACCAACTAAAGGATCTTTTTCCGCTACTTTACCAAGTGAAAAAACAGATAAAAAATCATTATCATTTAAATTAGGAAAAACAAATGGAGACAACAAAGATATATTATTTTTCTCCATGATTTTTCTATCAAACTTCATCAATAAATCACCACGTTTCACAGAATCTCCATCTTTCACAAATACATTAAACCCTTTTCCATCAAGTTGAGCTGTATTCATACCAATGTGAATTAAAATTGCAATGTTATCACTTGATTTAATGATGATGGCATGTTTCGTAGGATATACTAAAACAATTTCTCCATCACATGGCGAAAATACTTTTTCTCCATCTGGATTAATTAATATACCACGTCCTAATAGTCCTTGTGCTACTGCTTCATCTTTACTCTCACGAAGCGGCTTAATCTCACCACTCAACGGAGAAAGCAATGTTACATATTGATTATCATCCATTCTATACACCCTCTTCCTTTATAATATATTTTTATTTTATCATATTATGTATTCAAATTCTGCAATAATCCATAATCAATCGAGTAGGAGGTAACTGATTAATTCAGTTACCGACCTCTCACACCACCGTACGTACGGTTCCGTATACGGCGGTTCAGTATATTTTAACGG
>NZ_JAQFIQ010000035.1 GCF_029504745.1 Breznakia sp. PF5-3
AATTAAAACTTGCAATGGAAGAATACATTGAATATTATAATACTCAAAGAATAACAAAAACATTAAAAGGACTAACTCCTGTGGAATTCAGGAATCAGTCCTTAACGACTATTTAATTATTGTGTCCAACTAATTGGGTTCACTTCAATCGTACCTGACTTTCTTGTTTGAATATTATGTAATAATACCAAAAGATAATAGTTTAGCTTTTTTTGGCAATGATGTATCATGAGAGAAATGGAATGGTTTTCCCATTTCTTTGCAAGCAAGATAGTAATGACATAAGGCAATTCCCATATCAATATCTGAATGTTTATAAATCAATGAAATGGGTGGTTTCAGCTTTCGCTTATAAACCAAAACCGTATCTTCTAACTTCTCAAAATACCAAGGCTGTGTATTCATCCCTGAGGGAGCAAAACGTACAGCCTGCATACAGATATCATCAGTTGCATTGGTAATTGTTTCTATTGGCTTTCGTTTAAACTGCTCCTTTGTTCGATGCAGTGGTTCATTTACTTTACCAAAAGCAATTGTGATAATATCGCTTTTGTTGTGAGAAGTTTCAGCATCTTTTGCTTCACCAAGCCAGACGCAACCAATTCCCATAGCATCAAACCATAAAACAAGCTGCTGGAATAAGAATCCTGTACATTCTTTTTCTTTTGCTTTTCCTTGCCCACTGATAATCAAATAATGTGGTGCCTCCACATGATACAGTCCTTTTACTTGATTGGTAAATCGCCATGTTATAGGGATATCAGGTGAAAGAAGTTTGAAACTTTTGATAGCTTGCTCTATGTTCGCAAGCATATCTTCTTCAAGTGGTTGTAGATTGTATTTACGGCATGATTTGCGTTGTGATATGGATGCGTATAAGTTCATAATAGCTCCTTTTTTAGATAGTTGTTTCTTGTGCTTCACTCATAGCTTCAGAATCATTTTGGATATTATGAGCAGCTGTATAAGGGATGATGTTATCCATTGCTTTCATAAAAGAATTAGATCTTACATTCGCTGTATTTAACCCTTCAGAAAACATTGGGAACAATCCTATGGCAACAGATAAAAAACCAAACCATGTTGTTTCAAATAGGAAACCAATGTCAGAGAAGACATTCGTTATACTATCTCCCAAAGAGAAAGCTCCATCAAAATAAAAGTAATATGTTAGAATGATAACAACAAAAACTTGGATGAATGACCATACTGAAGCTATAATTGTAGGTACGATACCAGGCTGTCCTCCTAGTAATTTAAATCCATAAAAGGAAGCTATGGGAATTAAGGCATAAAGAACTAAGAATTCAGTATCCAAAAATAGAATCGTGAAAATAGATGCAAAAGCACCTACAAAGCCTCCTAATAGTAATCCTAAAATACCACGCAAATTTTTTGCACCTGCTTCAGTATCTTTATAATTTTGAATGGTTTGTTCAATTAACTTAGGTTTACATCCACTATGAATGGGAATTAAACTACGATTTTCATCAACATACATGGAATCACAATTTGCTTGATTACAAAGTGGACATGTATGTTGGGCATGGATGCCTAAGGTTTTAAATTGAGCGTCAATTTTATTGAGAAGTGTATTTAAGCGTTCTGTTTCATCCTCATTTCTCTTTGTTCGTATAACAAAATGCAATTGGTTTTCTTTTACAAGTGTTATCGTTACTTTATCTTTTTTTAATGCATCTTTTAAATTTTTTAAAAGGTTTTGTGGTTTATATTCATTGCTTATTTCTTTTACAACATCATTTGATGGTAAATAAATGGAAAGGACAGGTAGTTTGGTTGTAATTTCGCCTGTTTTTGTAGTTCCAAAAGATAATGTAGTTGGAAAACCATTCCAAGATTTTGCATATACATTCTTTGATATAGTAGGTGCTTGTACCTCTTTGTATCCAAGGTTTTGCGCCAATAAACTAAAACTATTCTTATTCATATGTTCCTCCTATAAACTATATACATTATAAAGACAGCAGAAACAGCAAAAAAGTTTCAAATAAAATAAATTTTATTTATCAAATTTTTTTCTTCGCTTTGTTGATTGGGTGAAAAGCATTTTCATTTTATCAATGTTTTCTGTTTGTAATGTTTCTTTAAAATCACTTAAGGATTCTTGAAATTTTGTTATTTCATCCAATAGTATTTCTTTATTATATAAGAATAGTTCACTCCACATATGTTCGTTGATTTTAGCGATTCTAGTAAGATCTCGAAAAGAATCTCCAGTATAATCAACGAGTTTTTCATCATCATGTGTATTCATTAAACTCACAGCGATTACATGTGTAAGCTGTGATAAGAAACCAATCATTCGATCGTGTTCCTCAATACTTAAAATACTAATGTGATGAAAAGCTAAAATTTCTGCTAATGACCACATTGTATCGATAGCATGTTGCGTATTTTTTTCAGTGGGAACGATTATAAAGTTTGCGCTTTTAAACATTTCTGTATTTGCATACTCAATTCCGCTAGTTTCTCTACCAGCCATAGGGTGTGTTGCGATAAATTCATTTGTTGTATTAGTAAGGATTTCTTGAATGGGTTCTACAATGGTATGTTTTACACCACTTACATCACTGATGATAGCAGAAGGTTTAAAAAACTTTTTATTATCTTCTATCCATTTTATTAAAATCGATGGATATAAACAACAGATGATAATATCTGCTTTTGCAACAAGAGCAGGGTCAATGGATCCTTCATCAATGTAATTATGTTCTAATGCATAAGTGATGGTTTCCTCACGACGGGCAACCCCATAAACATGATACCCTGCTTCCTTTAGTCCCTTTGCATAACTTCCTCCCAATAATCCTAAGCCAACGATTGCAAAGGTTGTATCTTTATTCATGATGAAGCTCCGTTATAATACCAATGGTTTTTAAATCATCATAAAAGGCAGGGTAAGATTTATTTACATATTCTGCGTTTGTAATGGTGATTGGCTTATCCATGATAGTAGCAGCAATAACAAGTGACATCACGATACGATGATCTTTGTGTCCTGATAAGATTTCATCACATGCGTAGGGAGGGTTTCCATTGATGATGATTTCATCGTCGCTAGCTTTTATATCGACACCGCATTTTTTTAATTCACTTTCCATTGATTTGCTACGATCACTTTCTTTGATTCGTAAACGTTCGGTATTATAAAGTTTAGAAGTTCCTTTTGTATTCATCATGAGAATAGTTAGGATTGGACCAAGGTCAGGACAGTTTTGTAAATCGATATCACTTGGATGAAGGGACATCTTTTTTATGCGGTATCCATCATTGATTGTTTTCACGTCAGTACCAAAAGCTTTTACAATATCAATAATTTGCTTATCTCCTTGTTTGCTATTATGTGTGATACCAATTAAATCTAAATCGTTGTTGATACAAGCTAAAACGGCATAGAATCCAGCTTGTGAATAATCTCCTTCGATTGTATAATCATAAGATTTGTAAGTTTGATTACCATTTATTTGTAAGGTATTTGAATCTTTATACGTTGCTTCAATTCCATAAAGATTTAACATTTCTAATGTAAGATCTACATAGCTTCTTGATTCATATGGTTCTTTGATATGAATGGTAGAATCTCCATCAAGTAAAGGTAATGCAAAAAGTAAACCAGAAATAAATTGAGAAGATACATTACCGTCTAATTCATAAGTTCCAGGTTGAAGCTTTCCACCGATTTCAATTTTGTTTTCATCTTGATAATATGAAATTCCTTGGTTATGAAAGATATCTTCATAAATAGTTTGTGGACGTTTTAAAAGACGATTTTCTCCAGTGAAAGAAACTGGTGTATCGCATAATGAAAAAATGGGAATAAAGAAACGTAAAGTTGAACCACTTTCTTTGCAAAATATTTCCTTTGTTTTTAAATGATTAAAACCTTTTATTCCTTGTACAACAATAGAATCTTGTTTGGTTTCAATCGTTGCTCCTAATTTGCGCATACCATCAATGGTTACTTTAATATCATCACTGTAAGCTATGTTAGAGATAGTGCTTTTTCCATCCGCTAAAGCAGCACAGATGATAGCTCTGTGTGACATACTTTTAGATGGTGGAATGTGAATTGCACCATGGCAGGATGAAGGTTGAACAGAGACCTTCATTAGATATCTCTCCCAACGACTTTAGCAATCTCACGAGCCTTATCAATCAATGCCTTGAATTTCTTTGGTTTTAAGCATTGTGCTCCATCCGATAGAGCACACTCAGGATTATCATGTACTTCGATAATAAGTCCATCACAACCTGCAGCAACCGCTGCTAAAGAAGCAGATTCAACTAATTTCCAAGCTCCTGTTGCATGAGATGGATCAATTACGATTGGCAAATGAGTTTTTTCTTTGATGATTGGAATAACACTTAAATCAAGAGTATTTCTTGTTTCTGATTCAAATGTACGAATTCCACGTTCACAAAGAATAACATTTTCATTTCCACTTGCCATGATGTATTCTGCACTCATAATCCATTCATCAATGGTGTTCGAAAAGCCTCGTTTTAATAAAATTGGCTTGGTTGTTCTTTTTCCTAATTCTTTTAATAGTTCAAAGTTTTGCATATTACGAGCACCAATTTGAATAATATCTATATATTTTTCAAATTCATCAATTTTATCGGCACTCATAAGCTCAGAAACAATCGGTAAGCCAGTTTTTTCTCTTGCTTCTACCATTGCCATGATTCCTTCTGTTTGCATCCCTTGGAATGCGTATGGGCTTGTCCTAGGTTTATATGCTCCTCCACGTAACATAACCCCACCAGCTGCTTTTACTTCTTCAGCTAAATGAATCACCATATCCTTATTTTCGACAGAACAAGGTCCACCAATGATAACGATATTTTCTTTTCCACCCAATTTGATACCATTTACATCAATCACCGTATCTTCTGGGTGCATCAAACGATTCGCTAATTTGTATTTTGCAGCAATTCGTGTAACGTTTTCAACGCATTCATTAGCCTGAATCGCTTTTTCATCAATTGCAGAAGTGTCTCCAGTTAATCCATATACATCAAAATTAGAACCTTGAATTTCAAAAGCAGTTACACCTTTCTTTTCTAAATTTTTAATTAAGTTTTTTACATCTTGTTTATTTGCATTCTTTTTTATAGTAATAATCATTTTAGTTTCCTCCCTACGAATTAAGAATTGTGATATTTTCTTTGTATATCTCACTAGCTTCCTTAACGGCAAGCTCGATGGACTTATTGTTTTCGACATACAGCTCTCGTGAGCTACGATAAAGACAGTCCCTCTCTTCAAATAATTTAAGAATATCCTCTTTGGTTGAACTCAATGGTCTAGTATGATCGCTAATAAGGTTTTCTAAATCACGATGTACATACATAATCAAACCATTATGTTTTAAATTGAAGATATTTTCAGGGTTTTTCACAATCCCCCCACCACAAGATATGACAGCATTGTTTTCACTAGCTATTTCCTTGCATACTTCACTTTCGATTTTACGAAAAGCTTCTTCACCAAAAGCTTTAAAGTAATCAGCAATACTCATATCGATTCGTTTCACAATTTCATTATCGATATCAATAAATTTTTTATTCAATTTTTCACTCAGTTCTTTACCAAGTGTACTTTTTCCACAACTTGGCATCCCAATCAATACCAAATTACTTGTTTCCAATAAAAGCTCTCTGTAGATGCGATCAATCTCTGCATCATCAATAGTAATATCTTTAAATAATTCTAGTGCATATTTTGCTTGTGCCACTAACATTTCCAATCCACTGATTCCTTTGATTCCCAATTGTTGAGCAATTAAAACAAACTCGGTACGTAATGGGTTATAAATAGCATCAATGCAAGCTGTACAATTTTTAAATTTTGTAATATCTACACTTACACCATTGATGTTAGGATACATTCCAATTGGTGTTGTATTAATAATAACTTCACAATCAAGATGCTTTTCATATACTTCATTTAATGAAATAACATTGTCATCAGGAACAATATCGACAACAATCATAGTCTTAGCTTTTTCACTATCCACAACAGCTTGAATTGCTTGTGATGCTCCACCATTGCCCATCACAAGAACTTTTTTATCTTGTAATGAGATGCCATGCTTTTTAAGTGTGTATAAAAAACCTAAGTAATCGGTATTGTATCCAACAAGTTTTCCACCTCTATTTACAATGGTATTTACAGCATTGATCTTTTTAGCGACATCATCAATTTCATCTAAATATGGAATAACATCTTGTTTATATGGAATAGTTACATTAATAGCAGCAAAAGCTTTTGCTTTCATGAAAGCATCCAGTTGTTCTTTTGCTAATGGATGTAATTCATATTCATAATTATCAACCAATTGTTCATGTATAAGCTTTGAGTAACTATGTCCTAAATGTTCTCCAATTAATCCGTATTTCATATTATTCTCCCATCCATAAGTATCCAAATCGTTGGGTTAATAAATCCAATAATCCAATTGCAATCACACTATCAATAACAACTCTAGCACGATGAACAATAGCAGGATCATGACGACCTTCAATTTGTAATACTGTATTTTCTTTTGTTTTATAATTGACTGTTTCTTGTTTTTTATAAATGGATGGAGTCGGTTTAATTACCGTTTTAATGATAATTGGCATACCATTGCTGATTCCACCATTGATTCCACCATTGTTATTTGTTTTTGTTTTTATATTATTATCCTTCATTATGAAGGCATCATTTACTTCACTACCAACATGGTTTGCAAATGCGAATCCTAATCCAAATTCAACACCTTTGACGGCAGGAACACTGAAGATTAAGCTTGATAATACACTTTCAATAGAGTGAAAGAAAGGTTCCCCAATACCTGCGGGTAAATTGACAATTGCGCTTTCAATAACCCCACCAACACTGTCTCCTTCAATTGCATATGCTTCAATTTTTTCTTTCATTTTATGTTCAATATCTTGATTGATTGTAGGAAAGTGTTTTTTGTTTAAGTTTTGTATTTGCTTAATTAAATCAAGTTCTTCACTTGCGAAAGCGTCATCTTCTATATCGAGCACACTGGCTAAATGTGATCCAATAAAAATGCCTTTGCTTTGTAGGATTTGATTACAAATACTACCAACAGCAACAAGTGGTGCGCTGAGTCTACCAGAGAAGTGTCCTCCGCCTCGATAATCTTGATAGCCAAGATACTTTAGGTTAGCAGTATAATCTGCATGAGATGGACGCATAAGGTCTTTGCTCTTACGATAGTCTTTGCTTTGTGTATTATTATTTTCCATTAAGATACATAATGGTGTTCCGGTTGTATGATTATCAAAATAGCCACTTACAATATTGATTTCATCACTTTCTTTACGTTGTGTAGAAATACGACCTTTAGGTTTGCGTAAATCTAGTTGGTGATTGATATAATCAAAATCCAATGTAATTCCTGGACATAAACCATCAATCATTGCCCCAATAGCTTTTCCATGTGATTCACCAAAGATTGTTATTGATATAGCTTCTCCAATTGTACTTTTCATATTGAACCTCTTTCTAAGATATCTTTAATCTGTTCAAGTTTTATATCTTCAATATATGCATTTCCTGCTGTTTTTACTTTTACAATACTAATCATGTCATCATGAGCTTTTTTATCAAGTGCGATGATATCAAAGACATGATCATTATCAAGCTTTGCTTGATATGGTACATGCATTTGTTTTAAGATTTGGATAACTTCTTGTCTTAAATTATCATCTTCAATAAAATACAACATTCCCATAGCAACACATTCACCATGGTAATATGTTTCTAAATTATAATAAGCTTCAATACCATGTCCAATGGTGTGTCCAAAATTTAGGGTTTTACGAAGACCTGCTTCTTTTTCATCGTTTTCGACAACCCACTTTTTCATACATAATGATTTGTATATGATGTCTTCAAGATGCTTACGATAATCTTTCATTTTAAATATTTCAAATAAGGATGCATCATGAATCAATCCAGCCTTTAATGCTTCTACAAGCCCACTTACAATATGGCGTTCAGGCAATGTAGATAATGTATCAAGATCAATAAATACTTTATCTGGGTGATAAAAAGCACCAACGATGTTTTTCACATGTCCAAGGTTAATTGCAACCTTTCCTCCAATACTGCTATCGATTTGTGAAAGGGTTGTTGTTGGAATACTAATAAAAGATATTCCACGCATATAACTAGCAGCAACAAAGCCTCCTAAGTCACCAATTACACCACCACCTAAAGCAATTAAGGTATCTTTACGACTCATGTGATAATCCAAACAAGCTTGGCAAACTTCTTCAAATGTTTTCATACTTTTGCTTTCTTCACCAGCATTAACTTTATAAACCATGCTGTTTGGACATTGTTTTTTTACAATATCAATCCACTTTTGTGGAATGTTTTTATCTGTAAGGATAAAATATTTTTTCTGTGGATCAATAAATTCAGATAGTTTATTAATGATTCCTCGTTCCATTAAAATATCATATTTTTTATGTTTTACATCTACTTCTAGTTTCATAAGTATCCCCCTATTAATAAAAAAAGCACCAACGTAAGTTTGTGCTATATGTTTATTCCCAAATCAAATATTAAATAACCAATACAAGGTATTAGTTGATTTGGGACTATTTAAAATAAAAATAAAATGTATTAATTATCATGTGTATATAATAATATAGATTAAAACGAGATGCAAGTGTTTATGAAAAATTTTCAATATTTATTGAAACTAACTTACATTTATATGGGTATGCTATAATTTTATTAAATTATTTATAACAAGTATAAAAGACTTGACCTTATCACGATGATAAGGTTTATCATGTAATTGAGCTCAGGAGGAAACCATGTTTAAAATTGGAGAATTCTCAAAATTATCACAAGTTAGTGGCAGGATGTTGCGACATTTTGATCAAATAGATATATTGAAACCAGAACAGATTGATGAAAATGGATATCGTTTATATTCATCTTTTCAACTAGAAGAGATAATGAAAATAACAGCATTGCAAAAAGCAGGGTTTCAATTACAAGAAATTAAGCAGCTATTAGATGATAATCTCTCTGAAATAGAAAAACAGGAAATTATTAAGATATGTAAAGAAAGGAAACAACAAGAGTATACGAAGGTGAAAAAATCGTTATCATTATTAGAAGATGTTGAACATATCCTTACACCTAAGAAAAGAATAAGACCATATCTTATGGAACTTAAAATGGTGCCGAAACACATGGTAGCTTCTTTGCGTAAACGTATTCCTTATTATAGTGAGGAAGGAATTTTGTGGAGAGAGTTATACAATGAAATGTATAAGCACCATGTTTCGATTACTGAGAAACCACGTAAAGTAGCAATCTATCACGATGATGAATATATGGAAGAACACCCAGATGTAGAGATTCAATTATCGATCGATAGTAGGTTTGATGGAGATGAAGTCATTTGTAAGGAAGTAGCAGAACAACAGGTATTAAGTATTACCTTTTATGGAGAATATGAGCAGATAGGTAATGTAAATATGGAAGCGATTAAATGGATGGAAGAAAACAATTATAGACTCGATGGAAAATTTTATAGTGTTTATCATATGGGGATAGATAGCACAAAGGAAAGTGAGGAGTGGAAAACAGAGTGTTGTTTTCCAGTAAAGAGAATATGAAATACGATTGGAAAAAAGAAGAAAAAGAAATATATATGCCAAAGGCAAAGCCAGAGATAAGAGTTATTGATAAGCAAAAATATATCATGATTGATGGTGAAGGAAATCCCAATGAAGAAGCGTTTGCAAAGCGTGTTGAAGCATTATATGCAGTTGCTTATGGTATTCGTATGGCACCACGTTCAAATTACGAGATTAAGGGATATTATGAATATGGAGTATATCCTTTAGAAGGAATATGGAGTACAAAGAATCCAGATAATGTATTAGATAAAAGTCAATATACGTATACAATTATGATAAGACAACCAGCTTTTGTAACGCAACATGTGTTTGAAGAAATATTAGAAAAGGTGAAAATCAAGAAAAAGCTTCCTCTTCTTGAAGATGTGCGATTTGAAGAGATGGAAGATGGCGAAGTGGTGCAAATGATGCATCAGGGGACTTACGATGATGAACCTGCAAGTTTCGCATTGATGAAAGAATATATGAAAGAACAAGGTTACAAACAACGTTGTTTTGAGCATCGAGAAATCTACTTAAACGATGCAAGAAGAGTATCCAAAGATAAGTTAAAAACAGTACTTCGTTACTTTATAAGAAAAATATAATGGAAAAACATATAGTAAAGAATTTTAATCCAACAGGGGGTAAGCATTGTATCACCAACTCACTTAAACAAGTGTTTGATTATCATGGCTATCGTTTAAGTGAAGAAATGCTATTTGGATTAGGTGCAGGATTGAATTTTTTATATATCAATTTGAAGGATGCACCAATGGTAAATGGAAGAATAAAAGTGTTTGAGTTCGAGGAGAAGTTAGCACAACGACTCAATATTAAAATCTATTGTCGCGAACCAAAAGCCTATGGATTGGCAGAGCAGAAAGCAAAAGTGATGATTAATCAAGATCATCCAGTGTTGATTTATGCAGATATGGCATACTTGCCCTATTTACAAATGAACAAAGATAGTCACTTTGGGGCACATGCAATTGTATTGTTTGGTTATGATGATTGTAAACAACAATACTATGTAAGTGATCGAGATACCCTCTTAGAACCAATTCAAACACCAAAGGGGAACATGGGTAGTGATTATCATCTTGTTTCTTATGCAGACATGGAGAAAGCAAGAAGCAGCCATTATCGACCATTTCCTACGAAGCATAAATATTTAGATATTGATTTTAATGGTTTTACTTATCCAAGTGAAGAAGTATTAATAGAAGCAATTTTGGAAACTTGTAAGGCAATGCTTGAACCAGCAACTAAAATGATGGGGATCACAGGAATCAAAAAGTTTTCTCAGGAAATAAAGAAGTGGCATAAATTTGATAAGGAAAAACAAATACGCTCTGCTATAACTAATTATTTTCAAATCAGTAAGCATGGAGGAACCGGTGGAGGGATTTTTCGCAGGATGTATGGAAATTTTCTAAAAGAGGCAGGAAATATGTATCAACGAAAAGACTGGCTCTCTATTGGTGAAGCGTATGTAGAATTGTCTGTACTGTGGGATACTATTGCTGATCAACTTTGGGATTTCAGTATTGAACAGGATCAATCAAAGCTCAATAAGATGAGTAGTTTGATTGATGAAGCTTATTATAAAGAAGAAAAAATATTACAAAGATTATTAAAAGTAACAACAGGAAACGTAGTTTAAACTACGTTTTTATATTAAACTACCACAATAGTTTGACATCCATAAACTACTGTGGTAGTATGAATGTGTCGACAAAACTATTGCAATAGTTTAAAGGAGGAAAATCATGTCAATAAAGTTATTTGATTCAGAATTAAAAGTTATGGATGTTTTATGGACACATGGTGATCTGAGAGCAAAAGAAATTTCAAACATTTTAAAGGAAGATATCGATTGGAATATGAATACAACGTATACGGTTATTAAGAAGTGTATTAAGAAAAAAGCGATTCAACGTTTGGAACCGAATTTTCTCTGCCATGCATTAATTAGTAAAGAAGAAGTGCAAGAACAAGAGACGGAAGAGCTTATTGATCGAATATTTGATGGTTCTGAACAGAAGCTATTTGCTACATTATTAGGAAGAAAGAAATTGAATCCTGATCAAATCAAGAAGTTACGTGAAATGATTGAAGAAACAGAATAGAGGAGATGCTTATGAACTTATTAGAGATTAGTTTAAGTACAATCCTTTTAATTATTATTGTAATTGTGATTCGCTCATTAGCTATTTATAGAGTATCGAAAAGAGTATTTGTATTTTTATGGTCTTTGATTGTATTGCGACTAATAACTCCTTTTTCGATACCAGAGAGTTGGAATGTATTTCAGCAGATAAATACTCTACAATCAAAAGAGATACCACATGTAGTGAATGTTATTCGTGATGGCGGAAATAAAGTGGTTTCTCAGACAAAGCTGCCAATAGGGAATATTGAAATTTTATATTTCCTAGGTGTGATTTTGATACTGTCATATTTTATAACCATGTATTATCATAGTCATAAGAAATTCACTAAATTACTGCCTATTGAGAATACATATATCACGACTTGGAAAAGAACACATGCTTTGAGGAGAAACATCAGTGTTAAAGAAGCAGAGAAGATTACTTCCCCTCTTACATATGGTATTTTTAAACCAGTAATTTTACTTCCTAAAGGGTTTGATTGGCAAAATTTGGATCATGTAGATTATGTGTTTGAACATGAGTTCAATCATATTAAGAACTTTGATGTTTTAAAGAAATTATTTTTAAATATTGTTGTTTGCATTCATTGGTTTAATCCATTTGTATGGATTTTATATGTATTAGCAAACAGGGATATTGAACTTGCATGCGATGAGAGAGTTGTTTATAAATTTGGTAAGAATAAGAAATCAGAATATGCTACAGCTTTATTGGACATTGAAGAAGATAGGGGCTTAATGAATGCATTCTATTCTTCATTCGCACGCAATTCAATTGAAGAAAGGATAGTATTAATTATGAAAGCAAAGAAAAATTCAATCGTTGTTGCAGTATTTGCATCAACGATATTGATTGGCGGACTTATTTATATTTCATCGCCATTGGCAATAAAAGCCACAGAAAGTGACCCAGTAAAACTTACTGATACTCAAGCTCTTGAAAATGGTGCCGATTTCCATAAAGAAGATATGAGTTATGATGAATTTAAAGCGTGGTCAGATAAACAACTGGAGCAAACACAAAAATTAGTCGATAGTGGAAAAGTTTCCAAAGAAACAATGGAACTTGAAAGAAAAGACTATGAGAATATATTAGAAGAAATTAAGAATGGTGCTAAGGTTTCAGTATCTGAGTATGGTGATGGTGAAGTGGTAATCAGTAGCGGAAATGACGAACAATATGATGCTGAAATTAACCGCAATAAAGATGAAATAACAGTGAATGTAAAAGAGAAAAAATAGACACAGTCTTAACGACTGTGTTTTTCTTCTAGATATTTTGTGACTTCAGTTTTTGTGAGCATCCGAATTTGATGTTTATCAAAAGTTTGGAAAGCTTCATTCTTATATACAGGAACGATTGTTTTCGTTGTATTCTTATTTATATATTCTTCGGCAATCCATTGATCTGCAAAAATTTTATAAGAAATACGATTTGATTTATGGTTTTTTACTTCATAAATTGTACAACACTTATTAGAAGCTACTTCTGCAGCTCGTAAGTATAATTTCGCAATTGATAAAGTTTTAAATGGAAAGTTCCAACGATAAAGACCACGGTTTTGATCTTTGGCGATGCAAATGCATCGTCCACAAGTTGAACAGACATATTGTTCATGCTGCTCTAAGCATTCTCTAGCATTTAATAAAGGTGTTATTCTTGCATCTTCACTATAGCATTCTTTACACATTTTGATTACCTCCATAAAAAGTATAGCACAGTAGTTTTAACTACTGTAGTCAATAAGAATTGACACATTTTTACTTAGCGAATAAAATGAGGTTATGAAGATAACCTACGCGATAGAAAGTGAACGGTTGTTGCTAAGAGCTTTTGACTTGGGAGATTTAGAAGATCTATATGCATTTGCAAGCGATGATGAAGTCACACGGAATGCAGGGTGGAAAAAACACAGTTGTCTGGCAGATAGTGCAGACCTTATTTTACATGCTTTGAATAAACCAACAGAATGGGCAATCGTATTGAAAAGTGAAAATCGTGTTATTGGATCACTTGGTCTTAGCGAAGATATTTTAAAACCAGCTGTGGGCAAATGTATGGTAGGTTTTTTGTTGGCAAAGGAATACTGGGGATTTGGTTATGCATATGAAGCTACCAATACCTTATTAGAATACATTTCTTCTATATATGATTTTGAGGTAATTACGGCTTATCACTATCTCGATAATAGGCGTAGTGAAGCACTTATCAAGCGACTTGGTTTTACATACAAAGGGATTGCAAAAGATGCGATTAAAAATGTAGATGATGAAATTGTAGATTTATGTTGTTATGAAAAAAAGAAGTCGTATGATTATAATACCTTTAAAGTAAATACTAAATAAAAAACAGAGATGTTATAGTTTAGATAAATACTTTGGAGGTATTTTTATATGGGAAAACATTTGAAAAGAAGTTATGAATTAAAAAAGAAAATAGTAGAAGAACTCTTACAAGGGATGAGTTATACAGCAGTCAGCAAAAAATATGATATTCGTTCTGGTACGATTGCAAATTGGAAAAAGAAATATTTGAATGGTACATTGGCAATTGATAAGCGAGGAAGAAAACAACAAGAAATTGAAGATATTGAAATCTTAAAAAAGTCTTATGCTCTACTGAAAGAAATCCGCAGCAAGCAACCCGAATAGAAAAGTATCAAATCATTGATGAATTAAGAAGCCAGTATCCAGTTATAAAAATATGCAGTGTACTAAGCATTCAACCGCAAAGTTATTATAAATGGATTCGAGTTGGCAAACCAATTATGAATAATTACAGTGAACAAACTGCAGTTATTATTTCAGTAGAGCACAAAGTAACAAATGGTGTATATGGAACCCATCGATTGAAACATCATATTTATCATAAACATGGTATCATTATGAATCACAAGAAAATACGTCGTTATAAAAATAGACTTCATTTACACGTGATAGTTCGAAAGAAACGCCCATTATATCTTAAAGCCGCAAAAGAAAAGAACCTTACAAATAAGGCTCTAAATCTTCTAAACTGTAACTTCACATCAGAGAAACCCCTAGAAAAGCTTTCATCTGATGTGAGTTACATTAAGTGTACTGACGGTACATTGTATCTGTCAGCAGTTAAAGATATCTTTAACAAAGAAATTATATCATATTCAACATCTTCAAAAAACAATGAAGATTTGGTTATCAATAGTTACAATAATCTACCAAATGCACCTACATCGAATTCTATACTTCACACGGATCAGGGGAGTCTGTATCTTGCGTATGAATATGTTGAGTACATGAAAGAAATGGGATACACAAGGAGTATGTCTCAGAGAGGGTGTTGTTGGCAAAACAGTCCAATTGAGAATTGGTTTTCTCAATTGAAAGAGGAATGGTTGCGTCCAAGATACCCATTTACAAAAAGAGAGGTAGAAGAGGAAATTAAAAAATACGTTCTATGGTATAACACAGAACGTATTCAAAAGGGGTTAGATTATCTTTCTCCTATTCAGTATAAACTTTTAAATACTTAACTTTTTATTTAGTGTTTACTTGACAGGTAGTAGTATCTATTAACGGCTTCTTTTCTCTTGTAGATAGGTTGTAACATCTTTGTTTGCCAACATGTAGAATACAAGTCCAGATAATAAAATAACAATGACAGAATCAAAGATGACAACAAAATTTGCTACGATATCTTTTCCAAAGTATGTAAACATTGCAAACATTGATATAAGCGAAAGCACACATCCTAATGCCCATAAGAATAGTGGCCATCGATATCCTTTGATTAAGAAATATGCACAAACACAAAAGAAAAGTGTACTTGTGAATAGGGAAACATAGTTTACTTCGAGATCTGCTACATAAGAAAGCAATAGAATGACAAATAAATCAATAAAACGCAATCCAATAATCCCATATATTAAATTATTTACTTTTTTTTCCATAATAATTCTCCTGTATTTATAAATATACCATAATATAGGAAGAAAATAAAAAAGTGTTGTAGAATTCATGAACATAAGGAATAAAATGATGTATAATAAAGTGCATAAGAGGTAAAGTAATGAGTAAATTAGAAAATGCACGAAAAATCATTAACCAGGTTGATAAAGATATGGCTTCATTGTTTGAAAAACGGATGGAGGCAGTAGAAGCGGTGGTTGAGTATAAGTTAGAACATGATATGGAAGTTTTAGATAGTCGAAGAGAACAGGAATTGATTGAGAAGAATTTGCAATATATTCAGGCTGATCAATATCGCAGTTCTTATTTAGATTTTTTTCAAGAAATGTTACGAATATCAAAAGATTATCAAAAAAGTATCATCAATCATGATTTGATTGCTTATCAAGGAACTTACGGTGCGTTTTCATACATAGCAACAACACGGATTTTTGAAAATCATAAATATCGTTCTTACCCAACATTTGAAGATGTATTTAAAGCTGTTGATGCTCAAGAAGTAGCATATGGGGTAATTCCCTTTGAAAATTCATTTACTGGAGAAGTAGGAGAAGTAAGTGATTTATTACGAGAATATGATGTATACATTACTAAAATATATGATCTTAAAGTAGATCAAAATCTATTAGGTATAAAAGGATCGGATCCTTCAAAGATAAAAAAAGTATATTCGCATCCTCAAGCGATATCACAAAGTTCCTTGTTTCTAAAAGGTCGAGGATATGAAATGATTCCTTATCCCAATACAGCCCTTGCTGCACAGTTTGTAAGTGAGCAACAGGATGTGACATTAGGAGCTATTGCTTCTAAGGAAACAGCTACGTTGTTTGGGTTGGAAATACTTGAATCTAATATTCATACAACGATGGATAATACAACGAGGTTTGTTGTAATTAGCAAAATACCTTCGAATCAAGGAAATTATTTTCAGATGATGTTTACAACCAAAAATGAAACAGGTGCTTTAGCGAAAGCTATGAATTTGATAGCTTCTTATGGATTTAATATGGAGAGTATCAAATCCCGTGCAATTCCTAATGAACCATGGTCTTATTACTTTCATGTGGAAATTGAAGGGATATTGAAAGATGAAAAAACCCAAGAGATGATTAAAAAGCTGGAAGCGACATGTATGGATATTAGGATTTTAGGATCCTATAATAAATAGGGAGAAATATTATGACAAGATTTATAAAACAGAAAATTGATGATACACCCATAGCAGATAATGTATTTGCTGTTGTAAGTTTAGCAAAGAAAGCAAAAGCTGAATTGGGAAATGATAAAGTTATTGATGCAACAATTGGTGCACTTTATGATGAAGAAGGAGAGTTGGTTGCTTTTCAATCAGTTTATCAACCATATAACCGGATTAAGAATAACGAGAAAGCAACGTATGCTCAAAGTTTTAGTGGGAATGCAGATTATCGAAAACAAGTATATAATTGGATAAAACAAGATATTAATTTAGATTTATGTCATAGTGTAATTGCAACACCAGGGGGAAGTGGGGCAGTAAGTACGACGATGAGTGATATTTTGGATGAAGGACAGAGTGTTGTTTTACCAGAAATTGCATGGGGATCATATAAGTTAATGGCAACGATGAATAATTTAAAGGCGAAAACATATTCGTTGTTTAAAGATGGTAGATTTCATATCGAATCTTTTCGCGAAGTTTGTTTGTCTGTAATGGAAGAACAAGGGAAACTATTGGTTGTTGTAAATGATCCTTGTCATAACCCTACAGGATATTCACTTAGTAAGAGCGAATGGGAAGCTGTAATTGAAATATTAAATACGTGTGGAGAACAAGGACCTGTAATTTTGTTGAATGATATAGCGTATATAGATTTTTCGTATGATTTTAAACAAAGTCGTGCCTATTTAGAAACGTTTAATCAAATAAGTGATAACGTAATGATTGTAGTTGCCTTTTCTTCAAGTAAGACATTAACAGCATATGGATTGCGTTGTGGGGCAGCTGTAATATTGGCAAAGTCAGCAGCTAATGTGCGTCAAGTAGAGATTGTGATGGAGAAGAGTGCGCGAGCAATATGGAGTAATATACCAAATGCAGCAATGGAAAACTTTGTATATGTAACCAGTGAAGGCTTAGAACCTTATATGGGAGAAAAAGATTACTTTGTTTCGCTTCTTGAACAACGTAGTAAAATCTTTACCGAAGAAGCAGCAATAGTTGGATTGAAACATTATCCATATAAAGAAGGTTTCTTTGTCACTTTGGAAGTTTGTGATGCAAACTTTAAGGATAAGTTTCATAAAGCGTGTATGGAAGAACAGATTTATACAGTACAAGTAAACAAAGGAATCCGTGTTGCCCTTTGTTCGTTAAATATTGAAAAAACACGAGGGTTAGCAAAAAAGATGAAAATCATTATGGATCGAATTTCTTAAATGATGTCTTATAAAAGGAGTAGGGTAGTATGAAAAACAAACGTTTAATTTTAATATCGATTGCCTCTGGCGTAGTAGCGTTTTGTTTTTTCTTGTTTATTAGAATTGGAACATCACAAAATGTTTTGTTTGATAGTCTTATTTGGAATTCAGATTTTCTTATTTTAGGGAGTATGTCAGCAATTGTTTCTATTTGTGTGTATATTTTAGGTTATCGGGCACCTAAACCAGATATAGATGAAGCAGGGAATCTCTTTGAAGTAAAAAAAGAAAGACAATTGAATTTTCAGATATTTTTGACTAAACTGATAACGATTGCAATTATTATCTCTACCTTGTTTTATGTAAGTTCACTACTCCCTTTCCAAGATAATCGTTATGCAGGTAATGCAGTTGATATTATTGATAATGATAAAATTGCTTCTGATGATTCAATTATTTGGAAAGATGGGATTCCACCAATTAAAGTAGTGGGTGATATTGATAGTAGTGAGCAATCCTTTATTATTAAGGAATGTATTGAAAAACAACCTGCTATTTTATTAGAGCATACGGAACTTATTTATTTATGTTCACATGAGGAATTTATAAAGTTAAGAGATAAATTTTATATTGGGGAAGCAGTAGCATTTGCTACTTCATTGAATAATTATATTTATATTGATACGAGTGTGAATGGAACATTTCGTGTTATCACGCATGAGTTAGCACATAATTATGATTTTAAAAATGGATATCTTAGTTCACAAGATGAATTTAAAGAAGCATTTGAAGAAATGAGTAAGGCGAAAGAATTTAATCATTTAGGATATATTTTAAATGTAGAATATGCGAAAACGGAACCAGCTGAATTCTTTGCGGAAGTAAGTGATGCATATTTTAATAAAGGGGATCGATTAAAAGAGTTGTATCCTGAATTATATGCATATATAGATGGTATATATAAGGAGTAAGACAAAGATGAAAGTAGTAATTCAACGTGTATCACATGCGCAAGTAGCAGTGGATGAAAAAGTTGTAGGAGCAATTGACGAAGGCTTTTTATTGTTGGTAGGTATCAGCAATGATGATGAGGTTGGTGTGATTGATAAGATGGTTAGAAAAATTGTAAACATGAGGATTTTTGAAGATGCAGAAGGTAAGATGAATCGCAGTATTATAGATATAGATGGAGAAATTTTAAGTATTTCACAGTTTACCTTGTATGCAGATTGTAAGAAGGGGAATCGTCCTGGTTTCACGCAAGCAGCAAGACCAGAGCAAGCCATTGCTTTATATGAAGCGTTTAATGAACAATTAAAAGCTTCGCTAAAGAAGGTTGAAAGTGGTGTGTTTGGAGCAGATATGAAGGTTTCATTATTGAATGATGGACCAGTTACAATTGTTTTAGATAGTGAGGAATTATAATGGATAAAATAGTATATGGTAATATAATTGCCCAAAAGGTGAAAGATCAAATAAAAGAAGAAATTGATAAAATTACAGAAACAGGAAAGCGATTACCACATTTGGTTGTTATTCTTGTAGGTGATGATGTTGGTAGTAAATCGTATGTGGCTGGAAAAGAAAAAGCAAGTATTGCGGTTGGTATGCAAAATAGTACACTTCGCTATGATGCATCAATTAGTGAAACAGAGCTTATTCAAGTTGTTCAAGAATTGAATTATGATTCAAATGTTGATGGTATTCTTGTACAGTTACCGCTCCCTTCACATATTAATACAAACCGTGTTTTATTTAGTATAAATCCAGATAAGGATGTAGATGGTTTTCATCCTTATAATATTGGAAAGATGGTAATAGGAGAAGAAACGTTTCTACCTTGTACACCAAAAGGAATCATTAAAATTTTGGAAGAGATTGGATATCATGATTTAAGTGGTAAAAAAGCAATGGTGATTGGTAGAAGTAATATTGTTGGTAAACCAATTGCACAATTATTGTTGAATAAGAATGCAACGGTTACCATAGCGCATTCAAGAACAAAAGATATTGAGAAGGCAACTCGTGAAATGGACATTATAATTGCAGCAGTTGGAGTTCCTAAAATGGTGAAGGGAAATTGGATTAAAGAAGGTGCAGTTGTAATTGATGTTGGTGTAAATCGTGATGAAAATGGAAAACTTTGTGGTGATGTTGATTTTGATGATTGCATTGATAAAGTAAAATATATTACTCCAGTACCAAAAGGTGTTGGGCCAATGACAATTGCTATGTTATTGGAGAATACGTTGGAATCTTATAGGAAAAGGGAAGGTGAAAGTAATGGAGTATGAGTTAAATGATCTTGTGGAAATGAAAAAAGCTCATCCATGCAAGAAGAGCAAATATTGGCAGATTATTCGAATGGGAGCAGATATTCGAATAAAATGTCAAGGGTGTGGTGCATCAGTATTATTTTCACGAAGAGATTTTGAGAAGCGTTTGAAAAAGGTAGTAAAACATGGAGGGGAAGAGCATGTATAAGCGGATACTGTTTTTCTGTTTGCTATTATTGTGTATAGCATGTAAAGAAGAGAAAAAGGAAGCCTCTCGTGTCGTTTGTACTTATCAAGGGGATGCATTAGGTGTTGCTATTCTACAAACGATAACCTTAAATGCAATGGATGATGAATTAGTTTCAGTAAGTGAAGAAGTTGCATATACCTTTGATGATGTAAAACGCTATCAAGAAGATATTAATTTACGAAAAGCAGCATATCAAAAACAAGAAAAATGTCCAGAAGAATTGAAGAATGGAAAATGTACAAAAAATATAGATTTCACTTGGGAATTTAAAGAAAACAAACTATCTTCAAAGACTGTTATCAATATTGAAAAAGCAATAGAAGATGAAGAGCATTTAAGCATTTTTGAAAAGTTTCCTAAAGAAGATAATTATATATCATTGGATAAAACTAAAAAAGCATTAGAAAAACAAGCATATACTTGTAAGAAGAAAAAGAAATAAGTTAATAAAAAAGGAGCATGTAGCTCCATGTGATTGATTTTATCAATCCATTTGCTGCAGATCCTTTTTTTTATGCGTTAGTTTTCTAAATATATTAATGAGTTCATATTGTTCTTTACGTGGCATTTTATGTCTTCCTATGTGACAGTGTGGGAAGCTACGGAAATTGCAGAAACCACTACCACAGGTTTTGATTAATGAATGCTTATCTGCATAACGTCTATATTGTAGTGTTTTTACAGGTTCATAACGTCCACAGTATACTTCAATACCATCGATTCCAAGTAAACGCAATTCATCCAATAAATCCATGTCATCTTGAATATAAATATTTGGTTCTATTAAAATGGCAATAGCATTTTGTTCGTGAACATAAGAAATCACTTCCTTCACTGTTGGCAATTGAGAGATATCCGTTTTATTACTATTTATTTCAGCTTCCATTAATTTTGGATGATATGGATCAATTCCATAAGCGATGATTTTTAATGGTTTCTCTTGATGACGTACGTCAAGAGAAATCGCAGGAATGATCTTCATCTTTGTGTTTGTTTTCTCTAGAACTTCAATAACTCCTCTAACGCAGTTACAATCAGCAATCGATATGTATTCTAATCCTAATTCGATTGCCATCATAAGTACTTCCTTTGGCGTATATTGTCCATTATTACTATAATGAGTATGAATATTCAAATCAATTACGCTCATAATATCACCTCTCTTATCTTACATCTTTATTGTAATACTATATTAGGATAAGAACAACGATTATGTAATAAAAAATGTATATTTTATAACTAAATGCGAAATAATGTGGAGAATTAAGATTAACCTTGCTTAAAAGAGTAAAAAATTGTACACTATAAAAGTTGAAAGGATGATGAAATAATGCCATTAACTGCAGGAATTGTAGGATTGCCAAATGTTGGGAAATCAACATTGTTTAATGCAATAACAAAATCACAAGTAGAAGCAGCAAATTACCCATTTGCTACAATAGAACCAAATGTAGGAGTTGTAGAAGTACCAGATTATCGTGTAGATCGTTTAATAGAGATTGTAAATCCTAAGAAAACAATATATACAACGTTTGAATTTACCGACATTGCGGGTTTGGTAAAAGGAGCTAGTAAAGGAGAAGGATTGGGAAATCAATTTTTATCTAATATTCGGCTTACTGATGCAATTTGTCATGTTGTACGTTGTTTTGAAGATAGCAATGTAACTCACGTAGAAGGAAGTGTAGATCCTATTCGTGATATTGAAATAATCAATTTGGAGTTAATCCTTGCAGATCTTCAAACCGTTGATAATCGTTTATCTAAGGTAGAACGTAAAGTAAAAGCAAAAGATGCTGAAGGGATTGCGGAAAAGAATGTATTGGATAAAGTAAAGATTGCTTTAGAAGCTGGGAAACCAGCACGTAGTGTAGAACTCAACAAAGAAGAATATGCACTTATAAAAAGCTTTTCACTGTTAACACTGAAACCGATGATTTATGTTGCTAATATAGGAGAGGATGAAATCAATCACCCTGAGCAAAATGAGAATTATAATAAGGTGAAAGAGTTAGCACTTAGTGAACATAATGATGTAGTAGCAATCTCAGCTAAAATTGAAGAGGAATTGTCAGTTTTAGATAAAGAAGAGAAAGAACTGTTTTTAGAAGAATTAGGAATTAATGAAAGTGGTTTAGATAAGGTTATCAAAGCAAGTTATCATATGCTTGATTTGTGTACATACTTTACAGCAGGTGAAGTAGAAGTGAGAGCATGGACATTTAAAAAGGGAATGAGTGCTCCAGAATGCGCTGGAATAATTCATACAGATTTTCAAAAAGGATTCATTCGTGCTGAAACAATGTCATTTGCAGATATGGATGAATATGGTAGTGAACAGGCAGTAAAGGAAGCTGGTAAACTTCGTTTAGAAGGAAAAGAGTATATTGTTCAAGATGGGGATATCATGCATTTTAGATTTAATGTCTAAAATATAATTATTCATACTATATACTTAGTACTAAGCTTGTACTTTTCCACAATCCATTTTATACTAAAAATATAGGATGAAAGGAGATTACATATGTCTTGCTATTATATAATTGGATTACGTTTAAGTTATCGTCAACACAATGCCTTACAATTACAGGAGACACTAACAAAGTACGGATGTAATATAAAAATGCGCTTAGGACTTCATGAAACAGATGAAAAATACTGTTCAAATGATGGAGTTATCATTTTACAGGCTTGTGGAGAAAAAGAAGAAATTAATGAGATGCTGAATGCATTTAATGCCTTGGAGGGTGTTAATGCCAAAATGATGGATTTAAATGATTAATAAAAGGGGCTGTGACAGATAGGTGATTTTTATCGCCTTGAAGGTTAACAGCCTTTTTTCTATGCCATTTTGGAGAAATCGTGGAAAACTGCAGCC